>CAIXUF010000306.1 GCA_903922535.1 Candidatus Hydrogenedentota bacterium | reverse complement strand
CAGGTGCCCTTTGGCAGCACGGTGGACCTGGTGGTATCGACGGGACACTGTCCTGTGACGGTGCCCGCCGTGGCGGGTGAGACGCAGGAGGCGGCGGGCATCCTGCTCAGCGGCGCGAACCTGACCCTCGGTACGGTGACGCAGCAGTGCAGTGACACGGTGGCGGAAGGCCGGGTCATCAGCCAGAGCCCGGCGGCGGGTCAGCAGGTGCCCTTTGGCAGCACTGTGGACCTGGTGGTATCGACGGGACACTGTCCCGTGACTGTGCCCGCCGTGGTGGGTGAGACGCAGGAAGCGGCGGGAATCCTGCTCAGCGCCGCGAACCTGAGCACCGGCACGGTGACGCAGCAATGCAGCAACACCGTGGCGGAAGGTCTGGTCATCAGCCAGAGCCCGGCGGCGGGCACACAGGCGGCTCCCGGCAGCGCGGTGACGCTCGTCGTATCGACCGGCCCCTGCACGGTGGCCGTGCCCGATGTGGCGGGCGAGACACAGGAGGCGGCGGGCGTCCTGCTCGGCGATGCCGGCCTGACCACTGGGACGGTGACGCAGCAATGCAGCGGCACCGTGACGGCGGGATTGGTCATTAGCCAGGATCCGGCGGCGGGCACACAGGCGGCTCCCGGCAGCGCGGTGGCCCTGGTGGTGTCCTCCGGACCCTGCCCGGTGACGGTGCCCGATGTGGCGGGTGAGACGCAGGAGGCGGCAGGGGTTCTGCTCACGGCCGCGAATCTGACCACCGGGACGGTGACGCAGCAGTGCAGCGGCACGGTGGCGGCGGGGCTAATCATCAGCCAGAATCCGGCGGCGGGCACACAGGCGGCTCCCGGCAGCGCGGTGGCGCTCGTCGTGTCGACCGGCCCCTGCACGGTGGCCGTGCCCGATGTGGCGGGCGAGACACAGGAGGCGGCCGGCGTCCTGCTCGGCGATGCCGGCCTGACCACCGGCACGGTGACGCAGCAATGCAGCGGCACCGTGACGGCGGGATTGGTCATTGGCCAGGATCCGGCGGCGGGCACACAGGCGACTCCCGGCAGCGCGGTGGCCCTGGTGGTGTCGACGGGACCCTGCCCTGTGACCGTGCCCAACCTGGTGGACACGCTCGGGGCAATGGCGGGCCAGGTGCTCACGAACGCGAACCTGGCCACCGGCACGGTGACGCTGCAGTGCAGCGACACGGTGGCGGAGGGACTGGTCATCAGCCAGGACCCGGCGGCGGGAACATCGGTTGCTCCCGGCAGCAGCGTGTCACTGGTGGTGTCGTTGGGACGCTGCTTCACCACGGTGCCCAATGTGGTGGGTCAGACGCAGGCGGCGGCGGGCACCGCGCTCAGCGGTGCAGACCTGACCGCCGGCGCAGTGACGCAGCACTGCAGTGACACGGTGGCGGCGGGCGTGGTCATCAGCCAGAACCCACTGGCGGGCACCCCAGTGGCGCTGGGCAGTGCCGTGGCCATGGTGGTGTCGACCGGGTCCTGCACCGTGACGCTGCCCGACGAGACCGTGCCCAATGTGGTGGGTCTGGCCTCGACGGCGGCCCAAACCGCGCTTGGCGGCGTGCATCTGCACCCCGGTGCGGTGACGCAGACGTGCAGTGACACGGTGGTGTCGGGCGCGGTCATCAGCCAGAACCCGGCGGGGGGCATGCTGGTGGCTTCCGGCAGCGCGGTGGCCCTGGTGCTGTCCTCGGGACCCTGCACCGCGCCGCCCACGGTGGAAGACTTGCGCGGCCGGCTCGCCACCGGTTTCAGCGACATGGACACCAATGGCGACGGCAAGATCAGTTTCGAGGAGGCGCTGGCCATGCTGCCGGGCCTGACACGGGAGGTGTTCGACGCGGTAAACAGTTCCGGCACAGGCCTGATTACCCGTGCCGAAGCGGGGCTGGAGGAGTCGACAGGCTGCGCGGGCTGCTCCGGCGGCAAGGGCGCGTTCCAGTGGCAGGAACTTCTCGGCAACCTCTTCCTGGGCGGATTGGCTTTGATGACCCTGTCGGTCTTTGGAAAGCGGCAACTGTAGGCCATGCCGGCAGCGCCGGGCAGGCGCCGTCACGCCGAAAACAATGAACCGCCGCCCTTCCACACAGTGGAGGGGCGGCCTCTTCTTGGAAGGCAATGCCGCTCAAGCACACTTCCGTGGCGTCCCGGAGGCCGCGCAGGAGGGCGTGCGCACGGTTTGGGGACGCCTGCCGCGCCGGGATATAATCGGCGCCCACAGGGCATGGATGCCGGGTGAACATGCAAAACAACCATGCCGCGGGGCGTGAAACGCTACAGATGAATGACAGGCCCGACATTTCAAGACTGCCGCGGGTGAAGGTGGTTCTTTACTCCCTGCTCCCCGTCATCGCGCTTCTGGCCGTGCTGGAGGGTGGCGCGCGCCTGCTCGAAACGGTTTGGCCGCCGCTCCCCGCCGACTATGGCATGGGTTTCAACGACGACAGCCGGGTGTTCATGTCGACCGGGGGGGAGCATCCCCTCATGGTCACGCGACCGCAGAAGAACATATCTTTCGCGTGTCAGAGTTTCTCCACGCCCAAGCCAGCCAACACCTACCGGATCTTCTTTCTCGGTGAATCCAATGTGTTCTATTTGCAAGGGGAAATCACGGAGCTTGCGGAACGCCTCTGCAAGGCTGACACCAAGGGACGGCGCATCGAAATCGTCAATATGGGGGGATGCGCCTACGGTTCCAGCCGGCTGCTCCGGGTGGCGCAGGAGATAATCGAATACGAACCCGACATGATGCTGGTCTACATCGGCCACAATGAGTTTGAAGAGTTGGATCAGTTGAAGCTGGTTGCGCCGCAACGCTTGACGGTGCAGCGGGAACTGTACCGTTCCGCCTTCATGCGGCTGGTGCGCGACACGGCGGTTGACGCGGAGATTGCCTGGATGCGGCACCGGATGTCGCGCGCCAAGCTTTCTCCGGAGGTCAACTTCAAGTCCACCTTTGGCTACGAGTTCAGTCCGCAGGCGATGGCTCAGCGCATGGGTGAGTACCGGAACAACCTGAGTGACATCCTGTCCCTGTGCGCTGACCGTCATGTGCCCGTGATCATGGGGAGCATGGCCTCCAACCTTTGGAAGCCCGGCATAGCGTCCAGCCGCCATGAGGACCGGGACGAAATCGAGCGGCGCTATGCCGCGGGCGACTATCAGGGCGGGCTGGCGCTTGCGCGCAGGGTGTTGAGCGGCTCGTCCCGCCATCAGGCCTCTGACACGGAGAATGGCATCATTCGGGATCTGGCGAAGGAGCGCGGGGCGGTCCTTGTGGACATCGAAGCCGCGGTGACAGCGGCCGAGCCGCATGGCGTCCAAGGCGAAACGCTTCTCAGTGACAATTGCCACCTGAACAGCGCGGGGAAGGCCGTGCTGATTCGTGAATATGAGCGGGAGATCAGGCGTTTGGCGGGAATACCGGCATTGACGCCCTGAACACCATCTGCCGTCTTCGCCCCGGCCCATGTACTGTCGGGCCCCGGCGGGGTATAATCGGCACCCATCCGGCGCCTGAAGACCACGGGCAAGATGCCCGTGCCACGGAAGACGGTGCCAGGGAAACACACAGGACGGACACAGAATGCACCACGCGGGACGGCTGGGTTTGGGGCTTTGTCTGACGGCAGGGTTGCTGGCGGCGGGCACCGCCAGGACGCAGGAGAAAACAATGATCCAGGAAGAGCGGGCATTGACCGTCACGCCGAAGAACCACGACATGGACAACAACGAGAACTTCTCGGCGGACGGCAGGTACATATGCTACGACACGCGCGAGATGGCCGGCCCCGGCATCGACAACGGCCAGACAATCGAGCTGCTGGAACTCGCAACGGGCCGGGAAATCATTCTGTACCGCCCGGCCCAGGCGGTGACCGGCCCAAAACCCGCGCCCGGCGTGGGGGCCGTGTCCTTCAATCCCTCGGGGCATGAGGTGGCGTTCATCCACGGCCCCATGGTGGACGAGCTGTCCTGGCGCGGTCCCTATGCCAAGCCCAACCGCACGGGCGCGCGCGCGGCGACGGACGGCGAGATCGTGCAGGTGAACGGCGAGTGGCGCATGCTCAAGGACGGCGCCTTTTCGCTGTCTTGGTATGACAAGCGCGACATCGCCACGGACCGGGACACGATTTCCGGCGCACACCGGGGCGGCACGCACCGGCATGAATTCTGCATGTCGGGCAAACGCATCGGTTTCACCTACGACGATTTCCTGCTGAAACAGTACGACCGCACCATCGGCTACATGGAGCGAAATCCGAAAGCGCCGCAGGGCGCGCTGTGCTGGTTCGCGCTGCTGGTGGCGGTGCCGCCGATGGGCCAGGCCCGGCCGGGCGAAATTGAAAAGGCCTACGGCGACTCCTGGGTGGACCCGCAGGGCACGATGCGCGCGTTCATCGGCAAGATCCGCAACGACGACGGCACAACCTATCAGGAATCGCTGTTCGTGGTGGACATTCCGGAAGACACGGACATTACCACGAGCGACTCCGGTTCGGCGACGCGCTATCCCGCCCCGCCCAAGGGGCTGACTGTGCGGCGGCTGACGCACGACTGGGCGGGCGGCGTGGTGCGCGGCGCGCCCGACGGATCGCGGATCGCCTACTTCGGCAAGGACGCGGCGGGCGACACGCAGGTGTTTGTCATTGCCGCCCACGGTTCCGACAAGGGCGATGACCCGGCGCTGCGCCCCGTGCAGGCCACCAAGGTCGCGGGCGGCGTCGAGGCCTGCCTGCGGTGGCACCCCTCGGGCCGGACCCTTTTCGTGACGGTCCAGGGCGGCATTGACGCCGTCTGTGTCGCGCCCGGCCCGCGTTTCGGCGAAACCGTGCAGCTCACGCCGCGCGGCGACGGCGCGCCGCGCCATGCGCCGGTGGTGTCGCCCGACGGCCGCAGCATCGCCTACAACCGTCTCGTCCCGACCCAGGGTCCGGACGGCAGCATCGTCAAGAACTACGCGGGGCAGGACATGAAACAAATCCTGACCATCCGCTTCCCCGACGCGGACGGTGACGGGGTTGCCGATTCGGACAAGACCTGACCGCGCACAACCGTGATTCCGCCGGCGGTGTCACCTGGCAGCAGACTGAAGTTGTGGAAGATCCGCACGCAGCGCGGCTGCGATGCATTCCGCCACGATGCGGCATCCTGCCGGAGAGGCATGCACGGAATCGACGAAAACGGGCGCGACGGAGTCGTGGAACGCATGCCTTGGATCAATGGTCCTGGCATGGGTCCGAAACGCCGCCTCAAGCTCCAGCGAACCGTACTCCGCGGGGGAGAAGTTGTTCCATTCGCCCGTGATTTGATTGGGGTTTGGCCAGACGAGGAAGTAAAGCTTCACCCCGCGGGCCTCGCACTCGGCGGCCATAATCATCAGCACATCGAGAAACTCTCCGGCCGAAACCCTGGGCAAAGCCGTCGGGCTGCGCATCTGCCCGCGTTGAACAACCGCGTTGATCATGTCGCCTAATCCCGTCCGCGCAAAGAGCGGGGACGCTTTCCTGTCGGCAAGGCTCCAGAGTCCCCGGTCGTTGAATCCGTAGGTGGCGATGACAATGTCGGGTTTCAGATCAAAGCCCCGCTTGAGCAGGTAGGACAGCCCCTGGAAGGAACTCGCCCCGATGAGGCCGGCATTGACAACGTCCGCGCGGGTCCCGTCCCCGTCAAGCATGGTCTGCAGTTGCGCGGGCCACGTCTCCCCATCCTCCACGTACTGGCCGAACGTGGTGGAGTCGCCAATTGCGAGAATCCTGAGACGGCCGCCTTTTTCGCGAATGGAGGGATTTCGAAGCCCCAGTTCATTGGTGCTTACATGAAAAGCGTGCCGGGGATTTGAAGGTTGCGGCGCAAACTCCACATTCTTCAGGTTGGGCTGGAGCGACCAAAAGGTGTCCGGATCATTCTGCATGATGCGGTTCAGATCGATGCGGTCGGACACGACGGTCAGGTTCGGGTGGCGAATCAGCGCCAAGACATGCAGCCCCGCCTGCAGGGTGGCCACCGCGACAATGGAAAAGACGACACCGAGAAGAAATGACACCCTGCGTGTTCGGATCGGCGTGGAACCCGCGGCTTCCGGGGAACGCTGCGCGGGTTTATCGGATGGGGCATTCACTTCGTTCGACTCCTGTCCCGGTTAGGCGGCAAGCGGGCAACCGCCGGTTTCTGCGGGCAATTATGGCCGACGGTCACCCCGATCTCAATCACGCGTCCTTTGATGCATGGCGGGTCGGCCATCCAACCCGTTTCAGCCCGTAAAATACGGCCCAATGCGCGTCCTTCCCCGCACCGGGCACAACCGCCCGCGCAACGCGAGTTTGCGTTGTGTTTTGGCGCCCCGTTATCATGGCGTGATGAACACGAAATGCGGGATTCCCAGTCATGGCGCTATGCAGCTTCTTCTGTCCGGGCGCATCCCGCACGCGGAGAAACGGCGCACATGAGCAGCCAACCCGACCTTTCGAGACTGCCGCTGGCGAAGGTGCTCCTCTATTCGCTCGTGCCCACCCTGGTGCTGCTGGGGGCGCTTGAGGGCGGCGCGCGCCTGGTCGAATGGGTGCGCCCCCCGCTGCCCGCCGACTATGGCATGGGCTTTGACGACAACAGCCGGGTGTTCATGCCCGCGGGGGTGCTGCGGCCCGTCATGACCACGCGGCCGCAAAAGGAAATCTCCTTCCAAAGCCAGAGTTTCCCCACGCCCAAACCGGCCAACACGTACCGCATCTTCTTTCTCGGCGAATCCAACGTCAACTATCTCCAGTGGAGGCTGGGGGATTTGGCAAAACGCCTTGAGGCGGCGGATACCCGGGGGCGCCACTTTGAATTTGTCAACATGGGCGGACTGGCCTACGGCTCGCACCGGCTTCTCAAGGTGGCGCAGGAAATTGTCAATTACGAACCCGATCTGCTGCTGGTGTACATCGGCCACAATGAGTTTGAAGAGTTGGAGCAGCAGGAATT
>CAIXUF010000305.1 GCA_903922535.1 Candidatus Hydrogenedentota bacterium | reverse complement strand
GGCCGGAGGATCAGGGCTTTGACTTCAATTACGGCGGCTGTTACAGCGGCATGCCCAAGAGCTACTTCTGGCCCGACTGGGAAGACAATCCGCCGATACAGGGGGCTTTCAACGGGGAGTATCTGGCGGACCGGCTGACCGACGAGGCTTGCCGCTTTATCGAGACGCAAAGGGACAAGCCTTTCTTTCTGAACTTCTGCCATCACTCGGTGCATGTGCCCCTGCAGGGCAAGCCGGACAAGGTGGCGAAATATGAGGCGAAGCTGGCGGCACATCCGCCACAGCCCGGACAGCAGCATAACGCGATCTACGCCGCCATGGTTGAGTCGGTGGACGACAGCGTGGGCAGGGTGGTGGAAACGCTCACACGTCTTGGGATTGTGGAAAACACGGTGTTCTTCTTCTTCTCCGACAACGGCGGTCTGTCCGTGGAGGAGGGCAAGTCCACCCCGGCCACGACAAACGACCCGCTTCGCGACGGCAAGGGCTACCTGCATGAGGGCGGCATCCGCGAACCCATGATCGTTTCCTGGCCGAGAACGATAACACCGGGAACGGCCTGTGAGGAGCCCGTGTGCAGCATCGATTTCCTTCCAACCATGTCCGTTCTGGCGGGGATAGATCCGGAAATGATGCGCGTCCCCAGTATTGACGGAGTGGATCTTTGCTCTCTGTTTTCGGACCCGCATGCGCACCTTTCGCGGGGCGCACTGTACTGGCACTATCCGCATTTCTCCAACCAGGGGGGCAGACCGGGCGGCGCGGTCCGTGCCGGCGACTGGAAACTCATCGAGAACTACGAGTTTGGCAATTTGGAACTCTACAATCTGAAAGACGACATCGGCGAAACGCACAACCTGGTCCACAGCCAGCCGGAACGCGCGAAACGGATGCTGGAAATGCTGCGCGCGTGGCGCGGGAAGGTTGGAGCGAACATGCCTCGGCCCAACCCGGACTATGCGACGCCGAAGTGATGTCTGCATGTTATCGAAGAAAAGAAACGCAGAGACGCGGAGGACGCAGAGATGCGCAGAGAAAGACTTACCAATAGAGAAACTCTGCGTTTCGATATTTCGCAATACCAACAAAACAACGACTGAACGAAAAACACGGAGACCCGCTCGATGATGCGATTCTTTGCGATGATGGCTCTCCTGCCGGTGCTTGGATTTGCGCAGACGGTGGAAGTGAAGGCGGAGGAGGATGTGTACACGTTTGTGAATCCGAACAACGGGTCCGGGCCGCTGTGGGATTATGGCAGCACCAACATCGCCCGGTGCGGGAATGACGTGTACGTGTCCCAACAGGAGACGGGCGAGGGTGTGCCCCCGCTGAGCAACACGCGCTGGCGGCTGCTAAAGCGCACGACGGACGGCTGGAAGATGGTGGCGGAACAGGAGAAGTTCATCCAGCGGGAGCCTTGTCCGATGGGGGTCATGGGAGGGGTCCTGTTCATGTCGATCAACCCGTCAACCCAGCCGCCGGGAACAAAGTACGGCAACTGCGTCCCGCAAATACTGAGGTTCTCTTTCGCCGGCGACAAGGTGGAGCAGTCGGCGTTCACCCCGGTGTGGAACAAGGAACACAATTATACCGACCACAGCTACCGTGGCTTTGCGGTGGACCCGCAGGCGGGGCACATGCTCCTGTTGAACATTGACGCCAAGACCAGCGAGCAGAACGCGTGCCTCATGACCGCCGACGGCGAGACGCTGGGCGGCGCGTCGGTCAGATTCCCCATACGCGCCTGTTACCCGCAGGTGGCGCTTCGGGGCAATGCGGTGCATGTGCTGGCCATCGGCGACATTGTCGAGCCCGTGGAGGAATGGAAGACATACAAACTTGAGCAGACGAAGGCGACTTGGGACTATGTCTTCCGAATCCTGTATTACACTTCCACGCCGGATGTCGCGAAGACCGGTTTTGCCGCGCCCCTTGAGATTGCGAACGTGGACAAGACCGCCGGCGCCATTTCCAACCAGGATCTCTGGCTCAGTCCCGACGGCGACGCGTATGTCATGTACACGGAACGCGAAGTGGCCTCCGCCCTGCTTCGCGACAAGTTCTTCCCCGGCAAATCCCTTGTAACGTCGCTCCATCTCGCCGTGGTGAAGGACGGTGCGGTGACGTCCCGGCGGGTGCTTTATGAGGGGACCGAGGCGGCGCAATGCGGCCACGCGCGGTTCCATGTCGCCGCGGACGGAACGCTCTACGCGGTGCTGTGCGTGAGCGGTCCCGACGCGGGCAACAAGCTCTTGCAGGTATACCCGCCCGTGGAAAACGCCCCGCTCCTTTCCATCCCGGTGAAGAAGCCAATGCCCAGCTATTGCCTGGCAAATGTGCGCGCCGGGAATGCACCGTCCAACACCATTGACCTGCTTGGGCAGTCAACGGGCGACACCATGTCGTATATCCAGATGGTCATAACGCCCGCGAAGTGACCATCCTCACCGCTTACAACGATCCCTTGTTGCCTCTTCCCGCGACCTTCTCGAACGCGGGGGTGGCCCGCGGGGCGAATCCTGCGTCCTGTTCCGAGGTAATGAACAGCGCCGCGAGACCCTTGCTGACAGCCAGATCGAACCCTTTCTCCGGCCCCAGGACTATCAGCGCCGTTGCATAGGCGTCGGCCAGGGCACACTGCGGGTGCAGCACGCTCACAGAAGCCAGATGGTGCATTATGGGCCGCCCCGTATGCGGGTCGATCTCATGCGAAATGCGCAGTCCGTCTTTTTCCTTGTAGTTGCGGTAATCGCCAGAGGTGGAAAGTCCCATATCATTGAGGGGTATTACTTCTTCAATCTCACGCCCCTCAAACACGGGCTTCTCCACGGCGACCTGCCACGGGATCCCGGATCTGTTGCGGCCCATGGCCCGAACCTCCCCCCCCACTTCGACGACGAAGTCCCGGTATCCCAGGGTAACAAGGTCATCGACGATTTTGTCCACCGTGTAGCCCTGTGCAATAGCGTTCAGGTCGCAGGTCACCCCCCCAACAGTCTTTCGCAGGGTTCCCTTCTTTTCGTCCACTTCGACCTTGTCGTAGCCCACCCGCGACTTGATTTCGGCCAATGCCGCCTCTGAGGGGGACTTGGCCTCCCCCGTCGCGGCAGGACCGAAGTCCCATGCGGCAACCAGCGGGGCAACGGTCACGTCAAACGCGCCGCCGCTTGTCTCGCTGACCGACCGTGCCAATTTGAAGACCTCGATCAGGTCCGCCGAGGCTGCAAAGGGCTCAAGGCTTTCCCAGCGGTTGAACCGCGCCAGTTCGGAGTCGTCCCGATAGATGGACATTCCCCGGTCGATTTGGTCCAGCCTGTCCGTTATGGTCTTCTGAACGATTTTCCGCCGTGCCTCTCCAAACTGCGGCGTGGCAATCTTGATGGAATAGGTGCTGCCCTGGGCCTCTCCCGAAAACTCTTCCTCCCCGGGGCCTGTGAACACCCGCCACAGGCCCATGCCCAACAACACCACGAAGGCCCCGATGATTGCCAGGAACATTCGCCGCATCGGGTGCGCCGTTCCGCTCATGCGCGCCACAGGCGCTTGCGGCCCGCAGGATCCTGCCGCACCTGATCCCACACGTCGAGAAACAGATTGGCGTTTTTGACCACTTGGAAATCGTACATGCCGACGCAAATGAAGTCCGCGCCGTTCTTCAGCGCGTAGGGAAAGCCCACTTTGGGATGGATGGCGCCCGCGGCCAGCGTCTTAAAGCCTATCCACGGTTCCTCCAGCTTCTCCATATAGGTGATGGTTTCCTCGGGATTGACGCACCAGATGTTGTCCTGCTCGGGCTGGGGTTTGGCCGACCAGTAGTCCGTATGGTGCAGGGTCTTGACCCAGAAATCGGGTTTGAAACCTTTGTCCACGCAGCCCTGCACGGTTTCCAGCTTGTGCGCGCCGATACCTGCCGGAATGCCGCTGCGGCGCACCAGATCCAGGAACTTCTCGATCGTGTCGAAATCACCCTCGGCCACAAGCCGGTCCGTGACCCCGCCCTGGGAATAACAGGCGTGGGCCCCGGCATCGATGGACACCTTGGCGCCCTGCATGATGCCGCCCATAGCGCAGTCGGAAATGAACTGTATCTTGCCGCCTTCCTTCCGCCAGTAGTCTGTTATCACGCGGCACAGCCGCGGATTGGTCAGGATGGTGTTCATGCCGCAGCACTCGCCCAGGTGGAAGGTCTCGAAGACTTTGCGGTCCGTGTGATAGGCGCAAACCAGGTCGGAGACATACATGAGGTCACGCGAGTGGGCCCATCCGCCGATGAGATTTCCGCCGAGGAAAATGCGGCTGAGTTCGAGATTCCCAATCCTGGCGCGGGGCATGGGGCCCTTGAGTTCGCTCAATTCGACCATGTCCACCCGTTTCGCCGAGGCCCCCGACACGGCGTCCACCTTCTTTGCTTTCATGTGGGACAGCAGACGCTCCGCCTCAAGGCTTTCCCAGCCTCTCCGCTGCTGGAACGCGTATGCGAAGGCGCCCATCGCCGGAATGGGCAGCAGGTGCCTCAGCAGTTCGCGGCGTCCCACCGAGACGACCGGCGCGGCGGCATCCGGGGGGGCGCCCTCCTTCAGCGCGGCGCCCTCCGCCGGGGTTGGCGCACCGCGCAGCGACCGTATCAGGCCGTCCAGCCCAATGAAACGGCCCGTGGGAACACAGACCAGCACGAGCAAAGCGGCCAGTTCCACCACATTCTTGTCAATCACGAGGTAGGAACCTTCCACCGGAAGGCCGAACCCCAAACCGGCCAGCGGCGGATGGGCAAAATAGTAGAGCCCCAGCAGCAAAGCCCCGGAAAGGCTGGCGAGACGGGTGAAACAGCCAAGCATCAGCCCGAGCCCTATCAGCGTCAATCCCCACAAGTTCATCAGGTCCGCGGCCCGCAGCACCGGTTCGCTGGCGGCGATGCCGTGAAAGTATCCGGACAGCATCCATTCGGTGCTCTTCAGATAGGGGGCGGATGTCCAGTTCGGATTGGCGAGTTTGACAAGCCCTTCATAGAGGAAGTGCCAGCCGATCAGCGTCCGCAACACGACAAGCGCGAGCATCACCGGTCCGGTCCACCTGATCGCCTCAGATTTACAACGCTCCATGGCACAGGCCTCCTTGCCGCCGCCGGTTGACGGCATCAGATTCATTTGACGGAAAACCACACAGTCTGCGTCCCCAGTATAGGGGTTTTCCGGCTCGACCGCCAAGCATGCATGATCCAAATGCGCGCAAGGCACGGTCGGCGGCCCAAAATGTGTTCCATTTGAACAG
The DNA here is from genome assembly GCA_903922535.1 of Candidatus Hydrogenedentota bacterium. The sequence goes on along the minus strand of CAIXUF010000305.1, from coordinate 3,101 downwards.
GCGTGTTAATATACAGTGTCGGCACGTGAAAATCGGGATGAAGGACCTTTAATGAAGATAATGGCATTTTTCGCCTTTCTGCTTGGGGCAAGCCTGGGGGCGGCCCATGCAGAAGAACCGCCGCCTTTCGTGCTTGTCAAAACCATTTCGGTGAGCGGACTCAAAGGCCGCATTGACCACATGTGCATCGACACGCAAAAGGAACGGCTCTATATCGCCGCGCTCTCGAATGACTCGCTGGAGGTGATAGACCTCAGCGCGGGCAAGTGGATGCGTTCCATTCCGGGCATCAGGGGACCCCGGGGCGTGATGGTCCTGCCGGAATCCCATGAGGTTGTCGTGACAAGCGGCGAGGACGGTGCGTTCCGTCTTTATGATGAGAAGCTGAATCTGCTCCGCTTTCTCAACGGGCTTATAGAGGCCGGCAACGTGCGCTATGACAGCGCCACCGACCGGGCCTATCTCGGCTACGGAGAAGCGCTGGCCGTCATTGACCCCAAGAGCCAGACGAAACTTGTCGATGTTCCCCTGAGCGGCCATCCTGAGTCGTTCCAGGTGGAAAAGGACGGCGGCAGCATCTACGTGAACATTCCCGAATCGCAGGAAGTTGCCGTGATTGACAAGGGCAGTCTCAAAATCACCGCGCACTGGAAACTTCCGGAGGCCCGGGCAAACTTTCCCATGGCCCTTGACGAAACGCACCACCGCCTTTTCATCGGCTGCCGCAAACCCGCCAAGGTGCTCATCTATGACACCAAGAACGGTTCGTACGTCGGCAAAGTGAACTGTGTCGAGGATGCGGACGACATCTCTTATGACAATGAGCGCAAGCGGGTCTATGTGACGGGCGGGCAGGGCCTCATCACCGTCATCGTCGAGGTCGACCCGTACCTGTACAGGGTGTCCGCAATCATCCCCACGGCAGAAGGGGCGCGGACTTCCTGTTTCGAGCCCGCCACGGGCACCCTGTATGTGGCCGTGCCGCACAGCCGCAAACAGCGCGCCGAAATCCGGGTTTACAAAGCCCAGCCCTAGTCACCCTTTGTGTGACAGATCCCGCATCGCGATTTGTCTCAAGCATTGCATTCAGGGATAATTCCTCATTCACTCTGGAAACGGCGGTTTGGCCGGCCATGACAGCATTTGGGTCATGGACTGTGTGGACGGCACGGACTTCACCCGGCAGGTGATTCGGACGCGCTTCCATCCGGTCCGTGAAGCATGGAGCGTCAAGGTTTTTGGGCAATGGTCCCGGGAGCCGGCCGCCGTTTCTTGGTTCACCCCGGAAAGGAATTGGAGATGCGCAATAGAACCATACTATCGGCTGCGGTGCTTGCGGCACTGTTGACCGGCATGGCCCATGCCGCGGATTCACCCCAGTTTCGGGGCACGGACCGCACCGGCGTCTTTCAGGAGAAGGGCCTGCTGAAATCCTGGCCCGAGGGCGGCCCCGCCGTTGCGTGGACCGCGAAAGGACTGGGCAAAGGGTATTCCTCCGTGTCGGTGGTGGGGAGCAAGGTTTACACCACCGGCATGCGCGAAGACCAGACCGGGCTGATTCTGGTGTACAACGAAAGTACCGGCGCGCTGGAGCAGAGCATTCCCTACGGCAAGGAATCGGTGGAGGAACAGGCCCCCGGTTCGCGGGCGACACCGACCATCGAAGGCGGCCGTCTCTATCTTATGTCGGGTCTGGGCGTGCTTTACTGCTTCGATCTTGCCAAGAGCGAAAAGATCTGGGAGGTCAACGTTCTGGAACGTTTCGGCGCGAAGAACATCATGTGGCAGTTGGCCGAGTCGGTTTTGGTGGACGGCGACAAGGTCATCTGCACCCCCGGCGGCACCGAGGCGCTCGTTGCCGCGCTGAACAAGAACACCGGTGAAACGGTGTGGGCGACGAAGGGGCTGAACGACCGGGCCTCGTACTGCACGCCGATCATTGTGAACCATAATGGGCACCGGGTTCTGCTCACGGGAACCGGACGCTATATCATCGGCGTGAACCCCGACTCCGGGAAGCTGCTTTGGTCCTTCGCGCACAAGGTGCCCTGGGACATCCACGCCGTGACGCCGGTCTACGGCAGCGGCCTTGTGTACTACACCGGCGGTGACGGTGTGGGCGGCGGCGCGCTCGAACTTTCGGCGGACGGCGCGTCCGTGACCGTCAAGTGGACCGACACCACGCTGGACTGTTTGCATCACGGGGTTGTGCTGGTGGACGGTTGCCTCTATGGAACCGGTTACAAGTCCGGCGGCAAGCTGGTCTGCCTGGAAATGGCGACGGGCAAGGTACTTTGGACCTCGAAGGAGGTCAAAGAGGGGATGGTGGTGGCTGCGGACGGGATGCTCTACATCTATGAAGGGCCCAAGGCCGGAACCGTGAATCTGGTCAAGGCGTCCCCGGCTGGTTTTGAGCGCACCGGCCGGTTCACGGTGACTGAGGGCACGACCCAGCACTGGGCCCACCCCGCCATCGCAAACGGCCGTCTCTATATTCGCCACGGCGACGCGCTCGTCGCCTATGACATTGCGGCAAAATAGTCCAGTCTTGTTTCTCCCTTTCAGATCTGTGTTTGGGAAGCCGACGGCCGTTTGTGGGATAATTCGGCATGCTCTCTGGAAAGGACTGACGGATGCGCAATAGGACTGTTTTGCCGGCTGTGGGACTGGCGGCGCTGTTTGCCTGCATGGCCCACGCCGTCGACTCGCCCCAGTTTCGGGGCGCGGACCGCACCGGCGTCTTTCAAGAGCAGGGCCTGCTGAAATCCTGGCCGGAAGAGGGGCCCGCCACGGCGTGGACGGCAAAGGGTCTTGGCCGGGGATATTCTTCCGTGTCCGTCGTGGGGGGAAAGGTTTACGCCACCGGCATGCGCGACGACGAGACCGGGATGATCCTGGTGTTTAACGAAAACAGCGGGGCACTGGAACAGAGCCTGCCCTATGGCCGGGAATCGGCCGAGGAACAGGCGCCCGGATCCCGGACCACGCCCACCATTGAGGACGGCCACCTCTATCTTATGTCCAGCCTGGGCATGTTGTACTGTTTTGACCTTGCCAAGGGCGAAAAGGTCTGGGAGGCAAACATCCTGGAGCGCTTCGGC
>CAIXUF010000304.1 GCA_903922535.1 Candidatus Hydrogenedentota bacterium | reverse complement strand
GTCCTTGGGGATTGTTGGGGGGATCGACGGTGACGGGATCGGGCTTTTCGGGGGATTTGGGGCGTTCGGTGCCGCATTTGATGGACTGACTGGCCGTTTCGGCGGGTTTGGGGCAGGGTTCGACGGGCGGGGCGAGCTTGTTGGCAGTGTCCTCCAGGTCTTTGAGCGCTTTCCGCAGGCGTTCGCGCGCTTTGCCGACGCGAACGGCAAGCATGGTGGCAACGTTGTCATCCTCGGGAATGAGGGCGCGTTCCAGGCGACGGCAGAGGGTGTAATGGAGCAGGCAATCCTGGAGACGGATGGTGAGGAAGGGATTCTCGGGAATCCGGCGGTCGGCGAAATTCTGCTGGAACGCGGTGATGAGGGTGGTGGCGGTTTGGCGTTCTTCCTGGTCCATCCAGGGTTCGGCTTGGGTGAGGTTTGTGAGGCTCATGGCAGTTCTCCTGTTATGTTGTCCCCTATATATAAGCACCAAGTGTTGCATTTCTTAGGTGAGTGTGCATGAAAAGTAGTTAGGAATTAGGAATGAGGAATTGAGAATGCGGGGCAGTCTGCATGGCCTTTGGTTCACCCCGAAACGATGTGCCTGGAAACGGTAGTTTGGTCGGCCATCACTCACTTAAGTCCTTGACGCTATGGACTTTACGGACGGCATGGACGATATGGACGGTATGAACCCAGCCCGGTGGGTGATTCGGATTTGTGTCCATTGTTTTCCGTAAAGTTTATGGCATTCATGGCTTCGGAAGATCCTCCCCGAAGTCGACTGCCGTTTGTAGGATGAAGACGATGGCAACCACGGCAGTGTGTGCTCTTTACGAGCCTATTTGCAGAGCGGAAATGAAGAATTGGGAATTCCAGGGTTGCAATCCGAGCATAAGGGGGGCTTTCTTTAGCGGACATGCCCTGCCGGGTTGCACATGCGTCCGCCACTGCTTAAAATGGGGGAAAAATTGGAGAAAAAAGGATCCATAATGGAACAGCAACCGCTTAAATTGTCGGAAGTGTACCGCCCGGGAAAACCGGGCATCTCTTTTGAACTGTTTCCACCCAAGACGGATGCGGGCATGCAGAGCCTGTTTGAGCATCTCAAGGAACTGGTGCGCTGCAAACCGGCGTTTATCACCTGCACCTACGGGGCGGGCGGCTCGACCCGCGAGCGCACGCTGGAGGTGCTGCGGGCGGTGCATGAATCCTATCCGCGAATGCCCGTCGCGTCGCACCTCACTTGCGTGGGCTCCACCAGGGACGAACTGTGCGACTATATCCGGCGGGCCGTCGAGACCGGGGTGGACCGGATTGTGGCGCTGCGCGGCGACCCGCCGCAGGGGGAGACCGCATTCCAGCCGGTGGAGGGCGGATTGCGCTATGCGGAGGAACTGGTCCGCCTGATTCGCGATGCCTTTCCGGCGCTGGGCGTGGTTGTGGCGGGTTATCCGGAAACACATCCGGAAGCGCCGTCGCTGGCCAAGGACCTGGAGCATCTGAAGCGCAAGGTGGATGCGGGCGCGGATGCGGTGATCACCCAGCTTTTTTATGACAACGGCGACTATTTCCGTTTCCGGGATCGGTGCGCGGCCGAGGGCATCACGGTTCCGATCGTGCCCGGCCTTCTGCCGGTGACGAACCTGACCCAGGTCAAGCGCATTACGGGCGTGTGCGGGGCCCATCTGGCGCAGAAACTAGTGCGCCGCCTGGAGGTGCATGGAAACGATGACGAGGGCCAGTATGCTGTGGGGGTGTACCACGCGGCGCGGCAGGCGGAGGAGCTTATCGAGCAGGGCGCGCCCGGAATCCACTTTTATGTCCTGAACAAATCCCGCGCCGCGGCGCTTATTTGCCGCGCGCTGGCCCTGTTTACGCCGGTGGACTGAATCGAGGGGCTAGGGTCTGGGGTCTAGGG
>CAIXUF010000303.1 GCA_903922535.1 Candidatus Hydrogenedentota bacterium | reverse complement strand
GGAGACGACTATAGCTTCCAAACACTGGGGCAGGCACCCACCGGCGGATATGCCGCCTGGCAGGCCGCACACGACATCGGGGGACCGCTCGAAGACGACGACCAAGACGGTTTGGAGAACCTGCTGGAATACGCGTTCGGTCTGGATCCGCTCGTCTCGGACGTGCCCTTGCTGCCCGCCCCGGAACTGACTGGTGGCCGCTACCATCTCCACTGCACCGAGCCGGCCGGGGTCGGCGGTCTAACCTACGGCGCGCAGTGGTCCACCGACTTGGTGAACTGGACAGCAATGATCGACCTCGGCCTCGCGCCGAACCACGAGTTCTGGACGCCGATGGCTGCCGCCGCGGACGGTCGGCTGTTCGTCCGGTGGCTGATCACGTTGACTCCGTGAGCGAGGCGCTACAGTTCCCCGCCCTCCGCTCCGGCCACCGGATTTCTCCACGGCCTTCACCTCACAAGCAATTTCCTTGCAGTCCGCCCTCCACTGAAAGTGAATGCATCATGAAGCGACTGCTGATGGGACTGTTGTGTCTGGCTGCGGCGGGGTCGGCGACCCTGGCCAAGGACGTGCCGATCGACCGACAGGCGGTGGCGACGCGCCACAACATTCATTGGAACGACGTGGCGGGCCGCATCCCGCTGGGCAACGGCGAGTTCTGCTTTGGGGCGGATGGCACCGGCCTACAGACTTTCTCAGGCAACAGCATGTCGCACTGGGGCTGGCACAGTTTCCCGTTGCCCCCCGGAGTGAAACCCGGGGACATCCCCCCGACCGGCACGATGATGAAAGGCCGGGTCACCGGTGCGGACACCATCGGGACCACAGACACCATCCGCCAGTGGCAGTGGGACAACCCTCATCTCATGAACCTTGGCCGCCTGCGCCTGATGCTGTCCGGCACGCGCTGTCCCTCGCCGCAGGAGATAACGGACCTGGACCGGACCCTGGACCTGTGGTGCGGACTACAGACCGCCCGGTTCAAGCTGGGAGGGAAGGACGTGCGGGTCGAGACCTGCGTGCATCCGGAGCTGGATCAGGTTGCGGTGCGCATCGAGTCGGCCCTCGTGGAAACGGGCGAACTGGGAGTCCTGCTGGACTTCGCCTACCCGTCGCTACAGGAGAACTGCCAGGTCGGCGACTTTGCCCGGACCGCAGGACATACCACGCCTGTCACCCGGCGGGACGCCTCCGGGCTGGATCTCAAACGGACGGTCGATGCAACGGTGTACCAGATCGGTCTGGGCGTGACGAAGGGCAGCACGGTCCGGGAACCGGCTGGCGGGGGCACCGGGAAACTGGAGATCCAACAGGCCGAGTACGGGGCCGATGGCAAGTGGAAGGATGTCACCGGGCGGGTGGCCGCGGCGGTCAAGGAGAACGGCATTAGGTTGCTGGTGGACAATAACACGATGGGAGGTGATCCCGCGCTCCAAGTATCCAAACGCTTGAAGGTGACCTTCACGCTGGACGGCCGGGAGCGACAGATCGAGGTTCCCGAGAACCAGACCCTGCGGGTTCCGGAAGAATCCCCGCAGAACGGGTTCCTCGTGTCGGCGGGCGGATCCAATGTGTTGGAAATGACCTGCGCATTTTCGTCCGGGACACTGCCGGCAAAGCTGCCGTCCTTCGCCGAAACACGGCAGGCGTGTGCCGCGCGATGGGAGCGGTTCTGGAACAGCGGCGGGGCGATCGACCTCTCGGCCAGCAAGGACCCGCGCTGGAAGGAACTGGAGCGGCGGATCGTGCTTTCACAATATAACATGGCGGCGCAGTCGGCCGGAAGCTGGCCTTCGGCCGAGACGGGGCTGCTCGGGCTGGACATGTGGCGCGGGCAGTTCCACATGGAAATGGTGTGGTGGCATCTGGCGCATTACGCGCTGTGGGGCCGCTGGGAGATGGGCGAGGAGGCGCTGGGCTGCTACCGGCGTTTCCTGCCAGTCGCCCGTCAACAGGCGGCCCAACTCGGATACAAGGGGCTCAAGTGGGGCAAGTCGTGCGGGCCGGAAGGGCGGTCCGCGCCATGGGTCGGCAACCAGGCCTTGCTGTGGAAGCAGCCCCATCCGATCTTCTTCGCCGAGTTGGAGTATCGCCTGAAGCCCACCCGCGCGACCCTGGAGAAGTGGTCCGACATCATCGAGGGCACTGCGGAGAACATGGCGGATTATCCGACGAAGGATGAAAAGACCGGAATCTATGCCTTGGATCCGGTCGTGCCGCCCTGCGAACAGGGCTTCACGCGCAACGATGTCTTTGACCTCGCCTACTGGCGCTGGGGCCTGGACAAGGCGCAGGAATGGCGGGAGCGCATGGGCCTCCAGCGCGTGCCCCGGTGGGACGAAGTTCGCAAGAACCTCACGCCGCTGCCCGTGGTGGACGGCCTGTTCGTCCATTCGACCGAGTGGCGCGACACCTATACCAAACGCGCATGGGAGCATCCGGATCCCATCGGCGTGTTCGGCATGCTGCCGCCGACCGAGGGGGTGGATCGCGAGACAGCGCACCGAACGGCGAAAAAGGTCTGGGAGGTCTGGGACTGGGACCGCACCTGGGGCTGGGACCTGCCGTGGATGGCGATGTCCGCCGCACGGAACGGCGAACCGGCGATGGCGGTGGAGGCCCTGCTCAAGGACAGCGACCGGAACCATTTCGACGAGACGGGAATCAACACTGGCGGCCCGTGCCCCTACCTGCCAGGCAACGGCGGACTGCTCTATGCGGTTGCCATGATGGCTGCGGGGTGGGACGGCGCGCCGCCGCGCCATGCTCCCGGGTTCCCGGCCGACGGTTCGTGGGTGGTGCGGTGGGAAGGACTCCGGCCGGCCCCGTAGCGCAAGCGACAGTCAAAGACTGCACCGGAGTACTCACGGCTTTGAAGGGGTTGCTCATGAAAACCGGCGTAGCTTGAGGAACCGGATGCGTTCATTGCACTCGTCCGGATCAGTGGGTGGGGTGTGGGGGCGTCGTCCGGCCTTCGACCGGGCGGCCCTATCCCGGAAGCAATACCAATAACTCTCGCAGGTAGCACACCGCCCAGCGGATTGACTTTCCTGCGCCGCCAATTCAAACTCATGGCCGTATCGTCCGGTGGACGGCCGATGTGCCCCCACCACCCCAGGAACCTCCATGCCACGATCACCGCTCATCATCCTTTCCGTCGCGCTCTTGGCGCCGCTGGCGGCGCGGGCCATGGACTACACGGCGGACTTCAACACGCCGCCGCAGCACGTGCCGACCAGTTCCATGCCCGACGGACCGCTGCTGGGCAACGGCGATCTTGGCGTGGCGCTCGGGGGTCCACCCCAGGAGCAGTCGTTCTTCCTTGGCAAGAATGACTATTGGCAGTGCAAGCCGGTCAAAGTGATTTCGGTGGGAATGGTCCGGCTGCACGTTCCTGCGCTGCAACAAGCCAGCTATCGACAAGAACAGGATCTGGCTCGCGCGGAAGTGCGCGGCACGTTTACCAAAGGTGAATTGACCGTTCGCACCCGGTCCTGGGTGGCGGCGTCGGAGAACCTGCTCGTGACCGAAATCTCCTGTCAGAGTCCCACAGCGGTGACCGTGTCGGTGGATCAGTCGCCGGGCGGCGCTGAACCGACCTCTGAAATCGATAAGCGCTTCGACATTCGCGGGCCCAAGGATGGAACGACCGCGTCGCTCTGCGGTACGCGGCGGGCCGATCCGGAAGCGGTGGCCGAAGCACGGTCGGTGACGGTCGCTACGCGAGTCCTCGATGCGGCGACCCGACTCGGGCCAAACAACTCGCTGGAATTCGAACTGAAGCCGGGCCAACCGGCGCTCATCGTGTCGTCCGCGCTGAGCGACCTGGATGCCGGCGACCACGCCGCCGCCGCCAACAAGCGGTTGGCTGCGCTGGACGCTCAGGGCATCGCCCGGCTGAACGCCGAGCACCAGAAATGGTGGTCCGATTTCTGGGCCAGGTCGTTCATCGAGATTCCCGACAAGTTGATCGAGAAACACTGGTACGGGGCGCTCTACATCCTGGCGTGCTGCAGTCGCGAGGGCAAAGTGGCACCGGGATTGTGGGGAAACTGGAACACCACCGACGCGCCGAACTGGCAGGGCGATTACACATTGAACTACAATTTCCAGGCGCCGTATTACCTCACCTATTCGGCCAACCATGCGGAACTGACGCTGCCGTTTTACAAAGCCATCCTTGATTTCATGCCGAAGGGTCTTGAGATGGCCAGGACCCGGGGGTGGAAGGGCGTGCATTTCCCAACCCATATCGGTCCGTGGGCCTTGCAGTCGGAGGGCTGGGAAGACTGGGGACAACGTTCCAATGCCGCCTACGCCGCCATCAATTTCATCTGGTACTACGAGTACACCCAGGACAAGGACTGGCTTAAGACGGCCGGCTATCCGCTGCTCATCGAAGTGGTCAATTTCTGGGAAGATTACCTGAAGTTCGAGAACGGGCGGTATGTCATTCAGAACGACTCGATTCATGAGAACTCGGGTCCGGACTGCAACGGAGTGCTGTCGCTGGGGTTGGTGCGCACGCTGTTCCGCTCGATGTTGAAATTCAGCCAGGATTTGGACACGGACGCAGACCGCCGACCCAAATGGCAGCACATCCTCGATCACTTGTCCGAGTATTCGTTGCAGCAGCGCGACGGCAAGACGGTGTTCCGCTACACGGAAAAAGGGATGCAATGGTGCGATGGGAACGGCTTGGGCATCCAGCACATCTACCCCGCCGGCGCCATCGGTCTGGACAGCGACCCCAAGCTGCTGGAAATCAGCCGAAACATGGTCGCGGCGATGGCCCGCTGGGTGGATGGCAACTGCTTCTCGTCATTCTACCCCGCCGCGGCCCGCGTCGGTCATGATCCAACCGAGATCCTCAAACACTTGAAGGACCAATGCGAACACCACGCTTATCCGAATCTCATTCTCTTCTACGGCGGCGGCGGAATCGAGAGTTGTGGCGGGTTCGTGGTGCTCAACGAAATGCTGCTGCAAAGCCACGAGGGGGTGATCCGCCTCTTCCCCGCGTGGCCAAAAGACCTTGACGCCCGTTTCGGGACGCTGCGAACTTATGGTGCCTTCCTCGTCTCGGCCCAGCGCCAAGGTGGCCTGGTCGCCGGCGTGACGATCCGCAGCGAAAAGGGCCGCGACTGCACGGTGGAGAATCCTTGGCCCGGGCACAAGATCCGGCTGCTCCGAAATGCGCAACCCGCTGAAACGGTCGGCGGCAGCCGCGTTACCTTCAAGACGACGGCTGGCGAGAAGATTGAACTCACACCCCAGGAGAGCGACCCATGAAGAAGCCTTTGATATCGTGCATGCTGATGCTCCTCGCTGGTCTGGCCGCTTGGCTCCCCAGCGCGGTGCAAGCGGCCCCGGAGCGCGTCGAGGCGAACCGCATGGTGGAGTTCGCTTTCACCTCGGAGAAGATCTACCGCGACCCGTTCAACGAGGTGGAGTTGACGGGCCTCTTCCGCACTCCAGAAGGCCGGGAATTGCGCGTGCCGGGCTTCTGGGCCGGCGGCCAGGTGTGGAAGGTCCGCTACAGTTCGGCTAGCGTTGGTCTGCATCCCTTCCGCACCGAGTGCAGCGACACGAGTAATACCAAACTTCACGGCGCGACGGGCCAAGTGGATGTCGTTCCTTACCAGGGTGACAACGCGCTCTACCGGCACGGCCCAATTCGCGTGGCGGCAGACCATCGGCATTTCGCCCACGCCGACGGCACGCCCTTCTTCTGGCTGGGCGACTCCTGGTATATGGGACTATGTCAACGGCTGAAGTGGCCGGATGAATTCAAGACCCTGGCGGAAGACCGGAAACAAAAGGGGTTCAACGTGGTGCAGATCGTGGCGGGATTGTACCCCGACATGCCGGCCTTCGATCCACGCGGTGCCAACGAGGCGGGATTCCCCTGGGAGAAGGACTACGCCCGCATACGGCCCGAGTATTTCGACCAGGGCGACCGCCGCCTGCAATACCTGGCGGACGAGGGCTTCGTGCCGTGCATCGTCGGGGCTTGGGGCTACCACTTGCCTTGGCTGGGCACGGAACGCATGAAACAGCACTGGCGCTATCTGGTTGCCCGCTACGGCGCGCTGCCGGTGGTGTGGTGCGCGGCCGGCGAGGTAAACATGGCTTACTATACCATCAAGCCGGCTGACGGCAGGGACCAAAAGGAGAAGTTGCAGATGGCAGGCTGGACTGAAGTTTCCCGCTACATCCGCCAGATCGACCCTGAGGGCCACCTTCTCACCCTGCACACCGCCGGACAGCTTCCCTCGCGGGCTTGCACGAGTGACCCAAGCGTCGTGGACTTCGAGATGCTCCAGACGGGTCACGGCATGCACGAGGTTATCGCGCCAACGGGGGAACAGATCGATACGGCGCTACAATCCAAGCCCCCCGTGCCGGTGATCGACGGTGAGCCTGCATACGAAAACCTTGACGGGAAGATCCCGGCCGACGTGTGCCGCGCGCTTTTCTGGGTCTGCATGGCCCACGGCGCGGCGGGCCACTCCTACGGTGCCAACGGCATCTGGCAGGTCAACAATCCCGGGCAACCCTATGGCATGTCGCCTCTGGGACACAATTGGGGCACACTTCCCTGGTTTGATGCGATGAAACTGCCCGGTTCGGCGCAGGTGGCCCTGGGCAAGAAACTCTTGACGCAATACGAGTGGTGGCGGTTTGAGCCGCACGCCGAATGGGCGGCTTACGCTCAGCCGGGCAATCCGTTCGGTCCCCGGGCCTTCGGCATTCCCGGCGCAGTCCGCGTGATCTACGTGCCAAAAGCCGCGCCGGTCTCGGTCCGCAATCTCGATCCCCAGGCCAAATATCGCGCCCTGTATTTCGACCCGCTCACCGGCGCGAAGACCGAGTTGGGTGCGGCCCGTGCTGATGCCGCCGGGGTGTGGACATGCCCGCCTCCGGAGAAATGCGAGCATGACTGGGTGATCGTCCTGGAGATTGAGCCGCCTTGAGCGAGGACGTGCTTGTTATGAGATGGGTCGCAAACTCGCCACCAAAAGGGGTTGGACCTTCAAGTGGCGCAAAGTCGAAATCCAGGGGGTGGGCCATTGCGCGCCCCGGATGTTCGCCGCCAATCAGGCCGGTAACGCGCTTTTCGGCACGATCCGCCAAAGCCACCGCTCGCGCTTGCATCATCCCGTCCGGGCCGCCCCACTCCATGCCCGCCGACATCGGCCAACGTCCCGCCGCCCGCTGGGATTTCAACAATCTAACTAAAGGATAGAATTCCCCTCTGGCAACGTTTTTACCCTGTTGATTCCAGCCGCACAATCCAACCCGTTCCCACCATGCCATTCTTCGTCATACTTCTGGTCCTGTTGTTCCTTGCACTGGTCTCATCCATCCGCGTCGCCAATGAATACGAACGCGGCGTGCTGTTTCGACTCGGGCGCTTCGCCGGCATTCGCGGGCCGGGGCTCTATCTGATTTTCCCGTTCGGCATTGACCGCGTGGTGACCGTGGAACTGCGCATCAAGACGGTGTCCGCCGAACAACAGGAAACCATCACCCGCGACAGCGTGACCATCAAGGTCAACGCGGTG
>CAIXUF010000302.1 GCA_903922535.1 Candidatus Hydrogenedentota bacterium | reverse complement strand
CTTGGGCATACTCTGCTATTGGACGGACGGCGATCAGGAGCGCTCGTTTACGCTCTTCGAACAATCCGGCCTCCGCCGTGACAAGTGGTTTGACCGTGAGGACTACCGTGAACGTACTTGGAACTCCATCAGCAAAGAAAATACCATGAATACCACAGGATCCGATTCGACATCGACGACTACATTTGAATGGCAGGAGCCCATCTCGCTAGACCATGTTGCTCCGCCTCCGGCGTTTACCCCCAACACCATGATCCCCGAGAAACTGGCCTGGCTGCGCGGGTACATCACGGCGGTAGCCAATTCGCTGTCCGTGCCGGAGGATCTGGTTGCGCTGCTGGTCTTAGGCGGGACAGGGCTGGCGGCGGCCGGGGCGTACAAGCTCCGCGTCAAGCCGGACTACTCGGAGTGTGCTAACGACCAGATTATGAGCCTTCCGGGCTAGGTGAAAGAGGGTGACACTCCGAAAGAGGTCCTTAAGAAGGACTGAAGGAGTTGTCATCATGGAAAGCAGTGAAGTTCTCAGAGATGTGGTTCTGGAGGAAGATCCAGAACAGGACCAGAATGAAAGTCTTGTTCCGGCTGGGAGAAGGGATGCGCCCGACGTCGGGCGCGCGCGCGCACGTGTGCATACGAGACCCACACGTAAGGGGAAGCGCCGGGCGGTTGTCCGTCCCCACCGGGTTCATTATCCCTTCGACGTTCGTCTGCGTTTGGTGAAGATGCATGTCGAGGAAGGGATCGGCGTCAAGCAAATCGCCGCCGAGGCTGGCATCTCGGTGGCGACCCTGTTCAACTGGTTTCGGAGCTACCGCGTCCATGGCGAGGCGGGCCTGCGCCCCGGCGATGGGCGGCGGGCCGGGCGCAAGCAGATCCCTGATGCCGTGAAGGCGGAGATGGTCGCGACGAAGCGTTCCCAGCCGACCTGGGGGGTGACGCGGATCTCGCAGTTCCTGAAGCGGATGCTGCATCTTCCGGGAAGCCCGGAGACGGTGCGGCGGACGCTGCACACGGAGGCGCTCATCGAGAGCAAGCCGCCGCGTCCGGCGAAGATGCCGACGAAGCCGCGGTTCTTCGAGCGGTCGACGCCGAACCAGATGTGGCAGTCGGACATCTTCACGTTCCGGCTGGGCGGGAAGAACGCGTACCTGATCGGGTTCATCGACGACTACTCGCGGTTCATCACGTCGCTGGGCCTGTTCCGGAGCCAGACGGCGGAGCACGTCCTGGAGACGTACCGGCGCGGGGTCGGCGAATACGGCGTACCCCGGGAGATGCTGACGGACAACGGCCGGCAGTACACCGCCTGGCGCGGGGTGACGAAGTTCGAGCAGGAGCTGAAGAAGGACAAGGTCCACCACCTGCGTTCGCAGCCGCATCATCCGATGACGCTGGGCAAGATCGAGCGGTTCTGGCAGAACATCAACGGCGAGTTCCTGAGCCGCGCGCAGTTCGACAGCTTCGAACAGGCCGTGGACCGGGTGGCGCTGTGGGTGAAGCACTACAACCACCGGCGCCCGCACCAAGGGATCGGCGGGATGTGTCCGGCGGACCGGTTCTTCGAGATCCGCAACGACCTGCGCAAGGTGATGGAGCGCGGCATCGAGGACAACCTGCTGGAACTGGCGCTGCGGGGCAAGGCGCAGCAGCCGTTCTACATGGTCGGGCGTGTGGACGGCCAGTCGGTGGTGATGCAGGCTTCCAAGGGGAAGCTGGTGATGACGGTCGGCGACCATGAAAACAACCAGAGGCAGGAGGTCCTGTGCGACCTCGAAAAGGGAAAGGTAAGCACTCATGAAAACGGCAACGGAGAAGAAGGTCAAGGCGCGGACTCGGCGGCGGTTCACGGCGGCGGAGAAATGCCGGGCGGTCCTGGCGCTGTGGACGGAGCGCAGCTCGGGGACGGAGCTGTGCCAGGAGCTGGGGACGACCTGGAACATGCTGACGCTCTGGCAGGAACAGGCGATGGAGGGGATGGTCCAGTCGCTGGAGCCGAAGCGGTCGGCCCCGTGCGGGAACACGCCGCTGAACCCGCGGCTGCAGGGGTTGCTGGACCGCAAGGCGCTGCGGAAGGCGCTGGAGAGCCCGGAGAACCCGTTGCCGGCCCCGAAGCTGGGCCGACCGCCGAAAGCCGGCAAAACCCCGGCGGAAGCGGGTTCCCCGCCGCCCCCGCCGTGAGCGTTCCGGCGGGGCCGGAACTGACGCCGGAACTGGTGGCGCGGGTCCTGCAACTGTTGACAAGCGCGGTGCCAGCGGGTTATGTTGTTCCCCATCGTGCGGAACCCGCTTCAGCAGGAGGAATCCATGCCGGAAACGCCCCCGCCCCCGGATGCCCGGAGCCAGCGTCGTGCGCAACTGCTACTGGACGTGCTTGCGGGGAAGATCACGGCGACTCAGGCCGCGGAGCGTCTGGGGGTCTCCCGCAAGACCTGGCACGAGTGGCAGCAGCGCGGCCTGGAAGGGATGGTGCAAGCGCTGAGCGACCGGCCGAACGGCCGTCCGCCCCAGGAGCGGGATCCGGAAAAGGACTACCTCCAGGAGCAGTTGCGGCAGAAACAGCGGCAGATCGAAGACTTGGAGCGATCCCGGCGCATCCAGGAGCAACTTCGCCCCCTGCTTCGGTTCGCCCCGGAAGCGGACAGTAAAAAAAAGCCGTAAGAGCCGCTGAGACAGTGAAAGTCATCACCACCATCCAGCAACAAGAACACATCCCCGCCGCCCAGGCCTGCCTGGCGGCGGGGGTGCCCTACGCCACGCACAAGCGCTGGAAGGCGCTGATGGACGCGGGACTGCCGCCTGTCGGCAAGCCCGGTCCCAGCCCCGTCGAATCGCTCGACGAGGCGGCGCTGATGGAAAACATCCGGGAACTCTCCCACGGGCTCAAACGCACCCGCGGCACCGGCGAACTCTACGAAGAATGGCGGCCGGCCATCTCCCGGCGCGACCTTCAGGCCCGCGTTCAATCCGTCCGCGACGAAGTCAACGCCGCCCGAGCCGAAAGCACCAGGCACCTGGAATGGAACCGGCCCGGCAGCGTCTGGGCCACCGACACCACCGAGGTGCTCCTCGGCGGCCAGAAACATTACATCCAGACCATCCGCGACCTGGCCTCCCGCTACACCATGGCCCCGCACACCGACCATGTCCCGACCGATGAAGAAATCGCCCGGATGCTCGAAGACCAGTTCCACCGGTACGGCGCGCCGATCTTCCTCAAGCGCGATAACGGCAGCAACGAAAACGGCCCCGCCGTCGCCCGGGTCCTGGCGGAATGGCGCGTCCTGCCAATCAACAGCCCCGTCGCCTATCCACAGTACAACGGCGCCGTCGAACGCGCCCAGGACGAAATCCAGGATGGTCTCGCCGCCGCCCTCATCCCCGCCCCGTGCCCGCCGGCACACACCGCCGCGCACATCGGCCGGGTCGCCCACGAACTCAACCACAAGCCCCGCCCCCGCCTGAAAGAAATGTGTTCCTGCGAACTCTTCCATCCGGGCCACCGGCGCGTTATAGTGACCCGCAGACAACGAAAGGAGGTGGCAGACCAACTCATGAAACAGGCAGCCCTCATCCTCGTCGAGATCGAGGCCCCGACCTCACGGCAGGTTCAAAAAGCCTGGCGCCTCGTCGTCGAAGACTGGCTGCTCCAAAACGGCTACGTCACAGAAATCACCAGGGACGTGTCACCCTGTTCCCTTCCTCAAAAAGGCTCATAAATGGGTAGCGCGCACAACGGTCGACAGCATGAAGGCGGGGTTTGCGGTCCACTACTTTTTTCCCAAAGAGGCGCTTCACGAAGGGGAGAACACGCTGGCGGTCCGGGTGTTTACACCCAGCGAACGAGCCGGGCTTACGACAACCCTGTATGTCGGGATCGCCGCGAATGGGGTCTCGACCCGGACCGTCCTCAATGG
>CAIXUF010000301.1 GCA_903922535.1 Candidatus Hydrogenedentota bacterium | reverse complement strand
CAAAGTCCATTTCGTCCATCCCGTCCATATCGTCCATACAGTCCATGACCGTCCGTCCAGACGGTGGTTAATTTGAATCTCCGCGCCCGGTCTGCGAATCTATGCGTGCGGGCCGCGGGGATGCGGCCAAGGAGGCAATAATGAAAGTGCATGATTTCGCGTATCAGGTGGCGGTGCATACGATGGACCTGCTGGAGCACGCCCATCACTACAAGATTTCGGACGCGCACCGCAAAGAGGTGACGGCGGCGATACTCAAGGATGTTGACGCCATCATCAAGAAGGCTTCGGAACCGCAAAAGAAGAAATGACCGGCGCACCGCGCCGCGGCATCCGCCGGAAGGAACACGCATACATGTCGAAACTGTGGGGCGGCCGCTTTGAGGGCCAGACCGACGCGCTGGTGGAGGCGCTGGGCGAATCGGTGTCGTTTGACGCCCGGCTTGCGCCGTGGGACATCCGCGCGAGCATCGCCCACGCGCGCATGCTCGGCGCGCAGGGCATTATTACCAAGCGCGACACGGCGGCGATTGTCAAGGGGTTGACCGCCATTGAGAAAGACATTTACGAGGGCCGCATGACCTGGGACCTGAGCCTGGAGGATGTCCACACCAATATCGAGGCGGAACTGGTGCGGCGCGCGGGCGAGGCGGGAAAGCGCCTGCACACGGCACGCAGCCGGAACGATCAGATATCCACCGATGTGCGTCTGTGGACACGTGACCAGGTGGACGCAATTATCGTGCTGCTGCGGGATGTGCAGGCCGCGCTGCTCGGCTTTGCCGAGCAGCATCTCGACGTTATTCTGCCGGGATTCACCCATTTGCAGCACGCCCAGCCCGTGCTGCTGGCGCACCACCTCCTCGCCTACGTCGAGATGTTTCAGCGGGACCGCGAGCGTTTCCGAGAAATGCGGAAACGGGTCAATGTGATGCCGCTGGGCTCGGCGGCGCTGGCGGGCACGCCCTATCCCATTGACCGCGAGGCCGTTGCCCGCGAACTGGGTTTCGAGGCTGTGTCGGCGAACAGCATGGACGCCGTTTCCGACAGGGATTATCTGATTGAATTCTGTGCGGGCTGTTCGCTGGTCATGATGCACCTGTCGCGGCTGAGCGAGGAACTGATCCTCTGGTCGAGCCAGGAGTTCGGGTTTGTCGAAATCGGCGACGCGTTTACCACCGGATCGAGCATCATGCCGCAGAAGAAGAACCCCGACGTGGCCGAACTGGTGCGCGGCAAGACCGCCCGCGTCTACGGTGATCTGACGGCGCTGCTGACGCTGATGAAGGGCCTTCCGCTCACCTATAACCGTGACTTGCAGGAAGACAAGGAGTCTGTGTTCCACGCGGCCGACACGACCCGGCTGTGTCTGGCGGTGTACACGGCGATGATCCCGGGCATCACCGTGCGGCGCGACGCGATCGCGCGGGCCATGCGCGAGGGGTTCATGGAGGCCACCGATCTTGCCGACTACCTGGTGCGCAAGGGCACGGCATTCCGCGAGGCCCACGGCATTATCGGCCGCATCGTGCGCCGCTGCATAGAGTTGGGCCGGACGCTCGGCGAACTGCCGCTGGAGGAATACCAGGTGTTTTCCGCCGCGTTCGAAAAGGATCTGTACGCGGCCATCCGGCCGGAAACGATTGTGGCCCAGCGCGACAACCCGGGCGGCACCGCGCCGCGGCGGGTGCGCGCGGCGCTGGCAAAGGCGCGCCGCAGGATCGAAAAGTAGGAGGACAAAGCATGTCCAGCGTTGTGGTCAACGGAACCCGCATTGAAACCGTGCAGGGCGACATCACCCACGAAAAGGTGGACGCCATTGTGAACGCCGCCAACCGGAGCCTGCTGGGCGGCGGCGGCGTGGACGGCGCCATCCACCGCGCCGCGGGACCGGAGCTGCTGGCCGAATGCAAGACGCTGAAGGGCTGCGACACGGGCGACGCGAAGATGACCAAGGGGTACGGGCTGCCCGCGAAGCACGTCATTCATACCGTGGGGCCGGTTTACAGCGAGTCAGGATTGAACGCAGCGCGGCGGCTGGCCTCCTGCCACCGGCGCAGTCTTGAAATCGCGCTCGAGGGCGGCCTCAAGTCCGTGGCCTTTCCGGCAATCAGTTGCGGCGTCTACGGCTACCCTGTGGACGAGGCGGCGCATGTGGCCGCCAACACGGTGGTCGAATTCGTCGCCGAGCATTCGGGGCTGGAACTGGTTCGGTTTGTGCTCTTTGACGATCGCGCCTTTCAGGCGTTTTCCGCGCAGACAGAACGCGCCGCGGGTGTCGGGGAACACAGGCAATGATCGGTTCCCCCTATTTGGGTGTCATCCTCGCCGCGGGCCACGGCTCGCGCATGGGCCCCTTTGGCGAGGAGATGCCCAAACCCATCGCGCCCATCTGCAACAAGCCGCTGCTGGTCTACCAGATAGAGCAATTACGCGCGCTGGGCATCAACGAGATTATCGTCGTCATCGGCCATCTGGGCCACCTGATCACCGCCACGCTTGGCGACGGCTCGGCCCACGGCGTGCGCATCCGCTACGTCGAGCAGATGCAGCGGCTCGGCCTGGCCCACGCGGTGGGCCAGTTGGAAGCGCATATCGACCGGCCCTTCGTGCTCATGCTGGGTGACATCTTTTTCGAGGTGGCCGATCTCGGCCGGATGGTGCGCGAGTTTGAGGAACATCATCCGGCGGCCGTGCTGGCCACAAAGAACGAGCCCGATCCGGAGGCGGTGCGCCGCAATTTCAGCGTGCATTTGCGCGAGGACGGCACGGTGCGGCGTGTCATCGAAAAGCCCCGTTTTGTCGAGACGAGCCTGAAGGGCTGCGGGCTTTACCTCTTCGACCTGCGCATTTTCGACGCGATCCGGCGCACGCCGCGCACAGCGCTGCGCGACGAGTACGAGTTGACCGACTCCATACAGATACTGATCGACCTGGACTATTCCGTGCGCGCCGCGACCGTGGTCGAGTGGGACATGAACATCACCTACATCGGCGATCTGATCGCCTGCTGCCGGCGGCAACTGGCGGCCGAGGGGCGGCCCTCGCTGGCCGGTTTGGGCTGCGACCTGGCTGACGGCGTGGAAATGGAAGAGACCGTTCTGGGCGATGGCGTGTCGGTGACAAAGCCCACCCGGCTTGAACGCTGCGTCGTCATGCCCGGCGTGGTCATTGACTGCGGCGGCGTGCTTGCCGACATGGTTATCACCCGGTCCGCCCGGCTTCACGCCGGAGACTGACACTCTGGGGACTACTGCGGCGACCTTTCTTCCATCCGCAAGGCCCACTCCGTCCACAATTTCGGTCTCCTCTGGCCCTGCCTTACCTCTTCCTCAGCATCGGCGCAACGTCGGGGTCGTTTTCCGCGGCGTCACGCAACTTCTCCAGCGCGCGTTGCAGTCCCCGCTGCACGGAGGAGGGGTTTGTTCCCGCCCGCGCGGCCGCCTCGCGGCGGCTGAGCCCTTCGAAGAAATGCATTTCGATGCAGCGGCGCTCATTCTCGCTCAGCCTGCGCCGCACCGTTTCGCGGACCCACGCGATCAGCATTCGCTTGCGTTCGCCCCAGGCCAGTGCCTGTTCCACCTCCTCTTTTGATTCGTGCCAGATGCCGGCCGATTCTGGCAGACCGGCCATAGACTCCGGCGGCACACTTATGGTGAGCCGGATTTCGCGCGCATATTTTCCGTTGTCCTCCGCGTCCATGCCGGCGTTGCGGGGGATTCCCTGAAACCTCTTTCTGTTGCGCATGGATGGCTTCCTTCGTGGTTGTCGGGGAACCGTGCCGGCGGGCCGCGAACGCCGCGGCGCGCAGGCCGGATTCCCCTGAATGCGCGGCCATCTTGGCTTGGGAGGCGGAAAGAAGTACTTTGCAGGCGCTTGTGCAACGCTGCGACTTTCCTGCGATTTGCGCTTGCGGACGCGCAATGGCGCGGCAAAGAATTTGCAAAGGTTTTTTTGGGGGCGATTGCGGGTTCAAAGAGACGGGAGTCATGGGAAGAATGGGGGTTATGGGAGGAATGGGATTGTGTAAGGGGAGGGATTATGCTTTCTTCGGAGTAAGACCAAATACTGACAGCAACCCTTCCCATTCCCCCGCATCATTTTGCGCCACACCGACCCGGGCGGGTAGCATAGAGTCACAGACAACCACGGGAGACCAGCCATGACGCTCGCAGAACAGATTCAGGAAGGCATAAAACAGGCAACCAAGGACCGGCTGCATCTGCGGCTCGAAACGCTGCGGATGGCGAAAGCGGCCATCCTGGTGAAGGAGAAAGAGTCGCACCACGAAGAGGGCGTTTCCGACGAGGAGGTTATTGCGGCGCTGCGCGCCGAGGTGCGCAAACGCCAGCAGAGCATGGAAACCTACAGACAGGTGAACCGCCTGGAGATGGTGGAGCAGTTGGAGGCGGAGATCGTCGTGCTTGAGGAGTTCCTGCCCAAGCAGTTCTCCGAGGCCGACCTGGAGGCCAAGGTGCGCGCCTATCTGGCCGAGCACCCGGAGGTGAACCATGCGGGCAAGCTCACCGGCGCGATGAAGAAGGAACTGGGCGACCTGGCCGACGGCAAGGTGCTGATGGACGTTTGCAAGCGCGTTCTTGGCCAATGACAATCCGAGACGCGGCGGTAGTATTTGCCGTGCTTCTGGTACTGGGTGCACCAGCGTTTGCGGCGGAACTTGCCAAGGACGGCGTTCCGGTGCGCATGCTCACGTGGAACATCCAGATGCTGCCGACGATCGTGGATGCCTACTCAGCGAGTTTGCGGAAAATGCAGTACGAGCGGCTTCCTTGGATCATCGAGTATCTCAGCAGGGCCGACTATGACGTGGTCTGTCTCCAGGAAGTGCTTGACCCCATCATCACGCCCAAGTTGATTGAGGCGCTGGAGCAGACCTATACGTACATTGTCGAGCCGCAGAAGGAACCGGGAAACATGCTCAGCAGCGGTGTCATGTTTGCCGCCAAGTTCCCGATCACGCTGGTTGCCTTCGCCTGCTTCTCCCAGGCCGCCAGCGAGGATGCATTGGCGTCGAAGGGTTGCACGCTGGTCGAAGGCGAAATAGACGGCGTCAGGTTTCAGATGGCCGGCACACACCTCCAGGCCGGACATCAGGAGGTCCGCAGCGCGCAGTATGTCGAAATGGGCGAGCGCATACTCCGGCCCAACCGGCACGAAGGCGTTCCCCAGTTCCTGATGGGCGATTTCAACACCGGACGGAACGAGACGGATCGCTATGCCGAGCTGCTCAAGGCGACGGACATGTCGGACGCGCCCGTGGATGATCCCCGCCCCTACAGCGACGACTCGAGCAACAGTTGGAATCCCGGCCACCAGGGCGACGATCTGATAGATCATGTCTTGTTCAATACCTGCGGCACCGGGTCCACCATCAAATGCCTCAAGATTCAGCGTCCCCGGCATACCATGGATGACGGCAGGGTTATCGACCTTGCGGATCATTACGGGGTTATTGGGGATGCGGTGGTGAAGAACTGACACGCGCCCTCCTGGACCGCCAATCTCTTATTGGCCTCGGGAGGAACGCCAAGTGCCAATCAGGAGTCCCGAGACGAACAAGTTCGCCCCCGTCGTGAGAAACCGCGAAAAAGCTCGTGCCAAAAGTGCTAACAGTTGGGGCGTTTCATAAGAGATTGGCGGTCCCAGGAAGGCGCGTTTGTCCTACGCTATGGGGTGAGACGGACCATCGCGCACCCGCGCTGCAAGGGGACGGTGATTCGCATCTCCCGTGCAACATCGACCGCCGCCAATTCCTTCCAATTCTCCGCGCCGGGATACATTGCCTCGACGTGTATCTTCTTCACCCCGTCTTTTGCCGGCAATCCACGCAAGATTACTTGAGAGGTCGCCGCGTCGCCGCCGAAGGTGACAGGCATCACGAATCCGCCGGGCACGGCGAACAGGTTCGCCTTGGCCGCGTTGTCTTCCACAGTCACCACGTGCGCCTGCAAGACCCAGTGTTTGCCGCGCATTGCGTCGAGCAGGGGGCCGTAGTCGAGGTAGTACTTTTCCGCCCATTCGCTGGGTGCGATGGTGTGGTCGTTGCCGGAGAGTGGCACCGTGGGGAACACGCCCATGTGCAGGTAGCGCTGGAAAAAGCCGTCGGGGTCGGGCTTGAGGGTGTCCACGCTGACGGTCCAGCCGATGGCGGGTTTGTGCACGGTCAGCAGGCCCGTCGCGTTGAGCGCGCGGCCGTTGTCCGCAAATTCGCAGTAGATGCCGTCCACATGGCGCAGCAGGTCGATGCGCTTGAGGTGGTTGTTGACGAAGATGAATCTGCCCGCGTCGTGGAAGATGGGCGTGAGTTTGGGCATCAGGTCGCGCCAAGACGCATAGAGCAGGCGGCAGGGCTTGCCGTCGAACCAGCTTTCCCCGTCGTCGGCGTTGGGATTGCGGAAGCGCAGCCAGTCCATGCGGTCAATGCACACACCGGCGGACGCGGGCAGCTTCTCCACGTGACGGCGCGCCTGGTCGAGCAGAAACGCCTGATAGTTCGGGCCGCCCGGGTCCGTGGCGACGGCTGCGCCCCAGGTGCCCCAAGTTTTGCCCTCCGACGACAGCAGCAGCCCGTCGGCCACGCGGGTGTAGGTGAAGTCATTGCCGTTGCGCCACGCCTCCGGGTCCTTGTCCGCGCCGGGCGTGACGGCGCCGGCTCCTTTCAGGTTCACGCCGAACTCGGTGACGTTGAAATAATTGAGCACGTGGAACCCGTAGCCCAGCATCTTTTCGGAATAGGCGCGCATGCGCGCGACGGAGGACCAGTTGTCCTCGCCGGGCAGGGGCTGGCCGCAGGCCTTGTCGTTGAACCGGAACCAGCGGTCCTCGTCGCCGGGCACAGGCGGCAGAAACATGCCCATGTAGGGGAAATCGAAGCTTGCCTTCCAGTTCACGCGGAATGCCATCTTGCGGAACTTCTCCACATCGAGGTCACCCTCATAGGACGAGTAGGCACCGCAACCGGCGATGTCGTGCGCGGCGGGCAGGGGCGGTTCGAAGTATTCCGGATAGCGCGCCGCCATCCAGCCGAGCGCCGCGCGCGGGTCGGCGGGGTGGACTACTAGGTCCATGGCAAAGCGGACCGGCCGGCCCTTGGCAATGCGATGGTTCAACCGCGTGAAGGCAAGGCCGCCCTCCTGCGTGGTGTGCAGTTCCAGGTCCAACATGGGATCGTCGGGCGAGAGAATCAGGCTCAGCGCGCGATCCTGCGCGGGAAAGAGCAGTGTTGCCATGGGGATGCAAAAGGTGTCGCCATGGACGGGACAGTAGCCAAGCTGGGGACTTTTCTCGTCAAAGGCAGGGGCGCCGTAGTACCAGGTGCGGTCCTGCGTTGGCTGCGGCTCCATGGGATCGTGCCATCCCTCGTCCGCATGCAGCGGGTCGGACCACGCCGACCAGAACCGGGTATCTCCGGTTACCGGCACCAGGAGCCGGGTGACGATTCCGGCCGTAAACGGTTCCTGCCCCTCAATTTCCACCTCCCAGCGGATGCTGTCCCGAGCGGGCAGGAACCGGTCGGTTCTAGTGCAGGATTGTCCGGACTTTTCCTCTGTAAGTGCCTGTCGAAAGGCAACTTGACCGTTTGCGGCATGGGTGCAGACGGGCTCACCCTTGGGGCTGCCGCCTCCGATTTCGGTGCATCCCCGCGCCGGAAGGAATACGCCGTCAGGCCCCATTCGAAGAGCGTCAATACCGCCATCCGGCGACAGTTGCACGGCGATATTCCCGGATTCGGAACTCAGCGTGACCGGGGCGTTGGCGGCAAAAGTGCAAAGGGAAACAAGGCAGAAACTGAAAAGCATGGCGGCGTCTCCTGTGAACTAAAGCATATCCGCCGGACCTCAGAGGTGCAACCCTTTGTTCCCCGCGGGACTAGGCGGGTCTGCCCGGCAGGGAGGCCGTTGCGCGGGGCACGTCGCACTTGACAAGGGGTCGGGCTTTTTGGTAGTTTATCTGATGGTCGTCCGCGTCAGCGCGGGCGGCGTTTGTTTCTGGGTCGACGCGCTGGCGTAGCTCAGTTGGTAGAGCAGCTGATTTGTAATCAGCAGGTCGGGGGTTCGATCCCCTTCGCCAGCTCCACCATGGATGCGACAGTTGAAGCTTTGCATATAGTGTATTATGCCGCCCTTCCCCGGGGTGGCGGCACCGTGGTGGGATGCCCGAGCGGTTAAAGGGGACGGGCTGTAAACCCGTTGGCTAGCGCCTACGTTGGTTCAAATCCAACTCCCACCACCATTTGACAAACCAGGATTCCCGGCCCGATGCGGACGGGGACCTTTGGAAATGTTTGCTGCGGGAATAGCTCAGTTGGTAGAGCGTCAGCCTTCCAAGCT
>CAIXUF010000300.1 GCA_903922535.1 Candidatus Hydrogenedentota bacterium | reverse complement strand
GTAGTTTTTCAGCAGGTCGTTGAGCTTGGGGCCTTTGTCCGGCTGCTGGCCCATCATCGGGTTGCCCTTGCCGCCCTGAATGTCCTCGCGCTGCATGCGGATGCCGTCGCGGGTGACCTCGTAGTTCCACTCGTAGGTCTGGACGGCCAGCACGACCGACTTGCCCGAATAGAGCGCCCGGTTAATCTCCCAAAGCTGGCGCTCGTTGAGCGAGGTCGGGTTGATCACAACCAGCGTGTCGCACTCGTCCGGCATGGGGCTTTCCTTGCTCAGGTCCACCCGTTTCACGTCGTACTTCTCGTATTCCAGAATCTGCTGGACCGACTCGTAGGGATCTTCGGCCTCGGGCACGCGCTGCCCCATCTGCATCATCATCTGCCGCATCTGCGGGTCAATCCGGTCCTTGGGCGCCACCAGCGCGACCACGGCCTTCTTGGGCCGGGTCAACTTGAAGACGGTGTTCACCAGCCGGTACTCCAACTGGGACACCGGCACGGTGGCCGCCGATGAGCCTTCACTCTTCATTTCGTCGGCGATGACCTGCGGAATGATCTCTTCCGGCTTGTCCTTGTAGGCCACGCCGAGGCTTGAGTAGACCAGCTTGCTGGTCATCTCGTCCTGGCTCATCGCACGGGCGGCAAAGGGCTCTATGCCCTTGTCGAGCATGCGCTGTTCCAGCGTTTCCTCCGCGGTCTTCTTCTCCTTGTCGTTCTTGGTCTTGGGCTCGGTGTAGCGCACATTGGCGGCGTCAAGATAGACGGTGTCGAAATTCAGCTTGCCGCCGGAGGACGCCTTCATGTCCCGAAGCTTGTCGGTGATGTCACGCTCCAGGTTGCGCATCTGGGTGGGCATCTTGTCCTTCGCCGTGATGTACAGCTTCACCTGCACCTCGCTGTCGACGCCGGAAAGGATGTCCTTGGCCGCCTTGGAAACGGTGTACACCTTGTTCTGCGTCATGTCGAGACGGGCGATGCTCGTCCCGGCGACCACATAGTTGAACAGCATGCCGATGGCGACGCACATCACGGTGGCAACCGCGAAGATCGTGCGGGCGCCCGGGCGGCTGCGGCCGTCGATGAACAGCACGTTCAGCGCCAGGAAGACCGTGATCCAGACCAGGAAGAAGGCGGTGTCGGCCACGTCAATGACGCCGCGCGTGAAGCCGCCGTAATGGGTGAACACGCCGAGCAGGTCGGCCATGACCGAACCCAGCCCGGAAATGCGGCCGTCCAGATAGGAGGACATGAAGTCGGTGCCGACAAGGAAGAACGCCAGGCAGGTCAGCAGGGTCACCACAAAGGCGACAATCTGATCCTTGAAGAATCCGGAGAACAGGATGCCCAGCGCCAGGAAGAACGAACCCATGAGCAGCGTGCCGAAGTAGCCGCCGATGATCGCGCCCGGGTCGGGGTTGCCCAGGTTGAACAGCATCGCGGGCACGGTGCATGTCGCCGCAAGGGCCAGCATGTAGAACACGAGCGCGGCAAGGAACTTGCCGACGACCAGCTCCCATCCCTTCATGGGGAAGGTCAGGAGCATTTCCCAGGTGTTCTCTTTGCGCTCCTCCGCCCAGATGCGCATGGTCACCGCGGGGATGAACACGCACAGCAGCAGCGGCAGGTTGTCAAAGTACGGCCGCATGTCGGCCATGGGGAACATGAAGAAGGAGGTGATGTAGAGCCCCACGCTGAGCGTGACGAACACCATCATGAAGATGTAGCCGATTGGGGAGGTGTAATAGGCCCCCAGGTCACGGCGAAGGATTGAAATCATGTTTCGCATTGTCCGGGTCTCCTACTCGTGGCCCGCGGCTTGGCCCGCGCGTTCGGTCAGCCGAAGGAATGTCTCTTCAAGCGTCAACGGGCGGTCGCCCAGTTCACGCAGTTTCCAGCCCTTGGCCTTGGCCAGTTCGTTGACTTCCCGCCAGGGGCGCGTGCCCGAGGGGCTGTACAGCAGGAACGAGGGGCAGCCGTCGTTGTCGCCGGCATACTCGACCTTGCGCACGCCCTGCACGCCCGACAGCAGGCGTTCGGTCTCCTCGCGCGCGCCCTCCACCGCGACCGAGGTGCGCTCGCAGTCCTTGGCCCGCTCGCGGAGGGATTCAATGGTGCCGTCGCCCACGATGCGGCCCCGGTTGATGATGACGATGCGGTCCGCCGTGGCCTGCACTTCCTGCAGGATGTGGGTGGACAGGATCACCGTCTTGTTTTTGGCGAGGTTCTCGATGAGATGGCGAATCTCAAGGATCTGGTGCGGATCGAGGCCGGAGGTGGGCTCGTCCAAGATGATCACGTCGGGATCATGCACCAGTGCCTGGGCCAGCGCGGTGCGCTGTTTGTAGCCCTTGGACAGTTCACGGATGACCTTGCGGTACATCTGCCGCAGGCCGCAGGTGTCAATCACGGCACCGATGCGGGTTTTCAGCATCGCACCGCTCAGACCGCGCGCCCGGGCCACGAAGTCCAGATAGGCCCTGACCTCCATGTCCATGTAGAGCGGCAGAATTTCCGGCAGATAGCCGATGCGCTTGCGGACCTCCAACGGGTCTTTCAGCACATCCACCCCGCCCACCTCCGCCGTGCCCCGTGTGGGATGCAGATAAGTGGTCAGAATCTTCATGGTGGTCGACTTGCCGGCGCCGTTCGGGCCGAGCAAACCGACAATCTCGCCCTGGTTCACCTCGAAGGACACATCCTCGAGGGCAACCACGGGCCCGTAATGCATCGTTAGACGCTTTGCCTTGATCATACGATCGTCTCCAAATGCGCGTTTTCCCAAGAAGGCACTTCTCGGGCTCCCATGCCTGGCCGAAATGGCCGTCCACACCTACGCAAGTGCCATGCCACTTCAGGCGCCGCCGCCCTCACCCGGCGACAGACACATCCAAACCATTCTACGCCAAAGACTTGCCCCGAACAAGGAAGCCCCCGTCCTCCTGTTGCCCAGGTTGCTTCCACCGCCCGATTTCAGGCAATCCGCCTGTTTTGAGGCAGTCCAACCCCTTTCCACTGTGCCCTGATTCCAGAAAAGGCACGCCGTAATGAGCCATCGTAGCTCTACAATCTACGTCTGCAGGCCTGTTTTTCATCGGATCAGGCCGCGCACCAGAAAGTTTTGGGCCGTGTTGGTCGCTAATTGGGGGCCGCTGAAGCGGTAGAGGCCCCCGCCTGTGAATTGGACCAGCCCGTGGGCGTCGGCCGGGGGCAGAATGTGGTAGGTAAACTCGACGGGGAACTCGGGCACGGTCACCCAGCCGTATTCGACGGTGTCGTTGGCACTGACGACCCTCCAAATCGGGGGCGGCGAGGGGCCGTCCATGCCGAGCACGGTCCAGCCGGGGGGGAATTGGTCGGTGCCCGCGATGCCGTAGAGGGTCTGGGAGCCGTGTTTGTCGAAGTGGAGGGTGACATCGACCGCCTGGCCAGGCCAGTAGAGGCCGGGGGTGCCGAAGCGGCGTGTGAGGGAGACAAAGGTGTCGCTGCCCACGGAGGAAAGGAGCTGCAACAGGTCGGTGTTAGTCGGCTGGAGGCCGGCGCCAAGGTCGTAGACGGCGACGCCGAAGAGCTGTTGGACGCCGACGGCGGCGGCGGGCACGAAGGCGCGATAGGTCAGGGTGAAGGGGATGCGGGGCGCAAAACCGGGCCAGGCGAACTGGACGAGGCTGTCGCCGGGCGCGGGGGCATTGGGCGCGAAAGGCCCGGACAGGAAGCCGACATAGGTCCAGCCGATGGGAAGCGTGTCCTGGAAGAGCGCCGCCGTGATGGGCACGGTGCCGACGCCGTCGATTTGGACGGAGACGTCGAGGGTCTGGCCCGGGGTATAGCTGTCGCCCGTCGGGACGGCGTGCTGGATGGAGAGGAGCGTGGTGGAGGCGGCCGCGGGCGGGGTGTAGAGGGAGAAGGCGGCGCGGAAGGCGCTGTAGTAGAGGCCGGTGCCGCCCTCGAATCCGGAATCGGTGCCGAAGTAAAGCCAGGCGGTGCCCTCGGCGTCGCTGGTGACGGGGAAATTCTCGTTGCTGGCGTGCGAGACCGGGATGTAGTCGGCCGTGCCGTCAGCGGGCTTGGCGATGGTGCCGAGGACGACGGCATCGGCGCCCGCGTTGGCCTGGTCGCCCTTGTCGATGTTCATGGCGAGCCAGTCTTCGCCGACGGTGACGGTTTTGGGCTCGGCCGTGGTGGCGCCGGCTTTGAGGTAGACCGAGTCGCCGGGGCTTCCGCCGATACCAACGCTGCCCGCGGGATCGTGGCTGAGGAAGGCGGATTGGAAATCGACGCGGTATTGGGTGTCGGGTTCGAGACCGGTAACGCGGCGCTTGTAGTACATGAACAGGTCATCGTTGTGGTTGTAACCGGCCAGATAGAGCGCGCTGATCGCGGCAAGGCTCTGCAGCGGGATCGTGCGCAGGCCCGACTCAAGCTGCCAGTACGCCGGGTCGTAATCGGCCGGCAGGTCGGCAAAACCGCTCACCCAGCCGTGGTCGCCGTCGGAGAAGTCCACGGCGTAGACCCCGTCCACCACGTCGACGGGCTCGCCCTCACCCTCGCCTTCCACCTCGCCTTCGCCCTCACCCTCACCCTCGCCCTCACCCTCGACCGCCGGTTGGGCGTCAATGGTGGACACCAAGTCGGCCGTTTCCAACTGCGGGCCGTCGGTGCGGTAAAGCACCTTACCGGTGAAGGTCTGGGTGCCGACCGCCGCCGCGGGAACGAGCAGACGATAGGTCAGGCCAAAGGGGAACGAGGGTATGGTGAAGTACGCCAGTTCCAGCACGCCAGTGGCAGGGTCAATGTGGGAAAGGCTCGGGGACGTGCCGCCCACGACCCCCTGGAAGGTCCAGCCTGCGGGTATCTGCTCCGTGATGCCCAGTGCGGTGATGTCCGTGGCGGAGTAGTCCAAGGCCAGCGTCACATCCAGGGTGGCTCCCGGAACGTATTGGCCGCTGCTGAAGGTGCGGGCCATGATGGGTGTGAACGTCTGAGCGGGACTGACCTGAATGAAACCCTCCTTCACCGCCGTATCGGTGACGGCACCGACGGCGACAGTCAGTTGCACGGTGTATGCACCCGGCACGGTGTAGGTGTGATTGGGATTCTGCTCGACCGAGGTGACTCCATCGCCGAAGTCCCAGGTCCACCCCGAGATAGTGCCGGCCCCGGCAATGCTTGCGTCGGTGAACTGCACTTCGACGGGGACCGTGCCCGTGCGCGGTGTCGCGTCAAAGTCTGCTGTGGGCCCCTCACCCTGGGCGGGATTGACCAATACAAATCCCGCCTTCACCGCCGTGTTTGTGAGCGTTCCGGCAGTGACGGTCAGTGTTACGGTGTATCCGCCCGGCACGGTGTAGGTATGCATTGGATTGTGCTCAATCGAGGTGGCCCCGTCGCCGAAGTCCCATGCCCAATCCGTGATGGTGCCGGTCCCGGCACGGCTGGTGTCGGTAAACTGCACCTCGACCGGGGCCGTGCCCGCGCGCGGGGCCGCGTCAAAGTCCGCCGTCGGCCCCACGGCCGAAACCACGACCGCCGCCGGCTTCACCGACTCGGCCTTGCCCAGCCAGGTATTCATCCGCAGCGTCACATCATAGGAGCCCGGCGCGGCATAGATGTGGCTCGGCGCCTGCTCACCCGACACATCACTGCCGTCGCCAAAGTCCCACTCCCATTGAATCGCGAACGGGCCGCCGCCTTTCGAGAGATTGGTGAACGTCACGAACAGCGGCGCGGTTCCCGTTGCCGGGTCAACGCTGAAATCGGCCGACGGCTTGCCCGCCTGGTTGCAGCCGCTCAGACAGAAAAGGACACCCACCACCGTCAAAATCCGTGCGGCAAGCTTTGTCATAACAAGATCGCTCCGGGTTGGAAATGCGGCCACTTCGGGGCGGCAACTGCACCCGGTCCAGTATACCAGTAACGGGGCGGGACATTTCACGAAAAATGGAGATCGCGATGCCGCGTCTATTGACACAAGATGCTGCAAAAGGGATACTTGTGTCCGTTCCAGCGTGCAGGAGGAGCCCATTCAGTGGATGCGACAAAGACGTACTTGCGTGAAATCGAGCGCCAGCTTGCCACCGGCGTCGCCACGGAACACACCCACCGCGCCGCCTTGCAACAGCTCGTCGAATCCTGCAGGAAGGAAATTACCGCCACCAACGAACCGACGCGGTCGGCCTGCGGCGCGCCCGACTACATCGTGACCGAAGAACAGGCACGGTGGGGTACCCATCGAGGCCACACCCTTCGAGGTATTTGGACATGGGTCCAAACCCCTTGGGAATACTCGGACAGGCGGTCCGACCGGAAACTTTGCGCAATTCCCAGTTCACGAAAAGCAAGCATGTGATAAAATAGGGTCCTGCGTAAGCGCCGAAGGAGTGGGGCCGGAATTCATACTCGGCGCGGCAGTGCAGCACAGGAGAATCCTTGATGAAACTGTTCCCGTGGCCCGCACGGATCGGAATGCTGGCGGCCTGCCTGATGATTGCCGGATGCAGCACTGTTTCCGTCCCCGACGTGGTGGGGCAAACCCAGGATGCGGCCACCGCCGCGCTCACGAACGCAAACCTCAAGATCAGCAAAGTCACCCAGCACTGCAGCGACACGGTGATCGCCGGGCTGGTCGTCAGCCAGGACCCGGCGGCGGGCAAACAGCAGTCCACCCTGTTCGGCGGGGTGACACTGGTGGTTTCCACGGGGCCGTGCGATGTGACGGTGCCCGACGTGGTGGGCCAGACCCAGGCGGCGGCACGGGCAATGATCACCGCGGCGAATCTGACGGTCGGCGCGGTAAACGAACAGACCAGCGACTCCGTGGCGACGGGTTTGGTCATCAGCCAGACCCCGGCGGCAAATGAGGGCGCACCCCTTGGGAGCCCGGTCAATCTGGTGGTTTCACTGGGCGTGCGCCCCATATACGGCTCCATCGCCATCAATGGCAATGACCCCGTCACGAGCAACCCCCAAGTGACCCTGACCCTGACCTGGTCGGGGGGTGGGGGAACGGGGGTGAAGGACATGCGTTTCAGCGACGACGGCGCGCATTGGACGGTGTGGGAACCGGTGAATGCCAGCCGTGCGTACACCCTGCCGGACGGGGACGGCCAGACGACGGTACGGGTCCAATACCGCGACAGTCTGTACAACAAATCAATCGTTTTCAACGACTACATTCTTCTGGACACGACAGCGCCCACGGGCAGCATCGTCATCAACGGCGGCGCATCCGTCACGACAAGCCCATCGGTCACGCTGACCCTCACGTGGACGGACGGGACGGAGGGCAGCGGCGTGACGCTAATGCGATTCAGTGATGACGGGGCGACTTGGACGCTCTGGGAACCGCTGACGGAAACCCGCGCGTACACGCTTCCGGCAACGAACGACAAGCACACGGTGCGGGTTGAGTTTCAGGACGCGGCGGGCAATTACTCCGCACCGTTCAGCGACTTTATTACCCTCCAGCTTCCCTGAGACGAAACGGAGGAAGCACCGGACGTGCGCGGATGCCCTGGGGCGACAGGCGGGGGCTGACAGGCGGGGGCGCCTGTCCCACATTCTTGGTCGCGACTATCGGCGGTGGGTCCATTCGGCGTCGCCGTATTTCTCCGCAACCAGCCGACGGATGGAGGAATTCTCTTCAGCGGTCGGGGAGGCGGGCGGTTCTTCCGCGAAAAACGCGCAGCGCACCGCGGCGCGCAGCGCCTCGGGTGTCGGCGGCAGTTCGCCCACGAAGTCGCGGTGGTTGCGGCCGCCGCGATAGTCGGGCCGATCCAGGGGCTCGCGCAGGTAACGGGCCATGCCGTCGTAGTCGGCACGGTACAGCAGGGTGCCGTGATGCAGGAAGGATTGCTTCTTTCTGCGCTGGGCGTTGCCCGACACTTTCAGGCCGGACACGGCAAGATCACAGACGCCCTCGTGCTTTGCGGACACACCCAATGATTTCAGCGCCCCGGCTATCCGATCGAGGATGAAGCGATAGGACTGGTGCAGATCGCGCGTTTCGGGGAATTCGGCGTAGGGCAGCATCAGTGCGTAGTTCAGGCTTCCCGGTCCCTGCAGGACGCAGCCGCCCGCGGTGCAGCGTCTCAACACAGGCACGCCATCAGCGGCGCAATGTTCCTCATCGACCTCTTTGTGCAGCGTCTGCGCGGAACCTATGACCACAAAACGAATGGGACATTCCCAGAAGCGCAGTGTGGCGGGTGACTGGCCGGACTCGACCGCGTCGAGGATGGCCTCGTCCATCGCGAGGTTTTCCCCGGGCGTGTCCAGGCTCAGGTCCAGCAGGCGCATGGAAGGCCGCTAGGCCAGACAGGCACAGTTGAGGTTCTTCGCCGCGCGCACCTCGTCGAGGCGCGACACGGGCAGGCTGACCGGCGCGGCATGCAGCGCATCGGGGTCCTCGTCCACAAGCCTTGCGATTTCGAGCATGGCGTCGCAGAAGTGATCCATCGTCTCCTTCGACTCCGTCTCGGTGGGCTCGATCATCAGGCATTCTTTGACGGTCATCGGGAAGTAAATCGTGGGCGCGTGGAAGCCGCGGTCGAGCAGCGCCTTGGCGATGTCCAAGGCGTGGACGCCCTTGTCCGCCTGGCGCACGGCGCTCAGCACACACTCGTGCATGCAGGTGCCCTCGAAGCCGGCCTGGTACGCGCCGCGCAGCCGGGCAAACATGTAGTTCGCGTTAAGCACCGCGTTCTCCCCCACCGACGGCAGGCCGTCGCCGCCGTAGTAGCGCAGGAAGGCATAGGCGCGCACGGCGATCAGGAAGTTACCGAAGAAAGCAGCCATGCGGCCCATTGACTTGGGTATGGCCTCCAGCGTGTAGCCGTCGGCGCACTTCACGACCTTCGGGCCGGGCAGGTAGGGCAGCAGTCGTTCGCCCACGGCAATCGCGCCCGAACCGGGCCCGCCCATGCCGTGCGGCGTGGCGAAGGTCTTGTGCAGGTTGAAGTGCATTACGTCAAAGCCCAGGTCGCCGGGGCGGCACTTGCCGACGATGGCGTTAAGGTTCGCGCCGTCGTAATACAGCAGCGCATCGACCGCATGGGCGCGGTCGGCCACTTCGTGCACCTGCGGCTCAAAGAGGCCGTGCGTGTTGGGACAGGTCATCATGACGCCGGCGACGGTCTCGTCCAGCGCCTCCAGCAGCTTGTCAAAATCCA
Organism: Candidatus Hydrogenedentota bacterium; assembly: GCA_903922535.1. The sequence goes on along the minus strand of CAIXUF010000300.1, from coordinate 18,908 downwards.
TGGTGCCCGCGGCGGTGGACGGGATCTCGCGCACCTCGAACCCGGCCATCGCGGCGGTGGCGGGATTGGTTCCGTGCGCCGAGTCAGGGATAAGGATGGTGCGCTTGTGGGTGTTGCCTTTGTCGCGGTGATAGGCGGCGATGAGCAGCACGCCGGTCAGTTCGCCGTGCGCGCCGGCCATCGGTTGCAGGCAGCCCGCCTTCATCCCGCCAATCTCGGCCAGCATGCGTTCGGTCTCGAAGACCAGTTCCAGCGCGCCCTGGCAGACGGGTTCATACACCCTGGCGGTGGACAGGTGCGGATGCAGATTTGCAAAGCCCGGAAGGGCGGCGACAAGCTCGGAAACCTTGGGGTTGTACTTCATCGTGCACGAGCCAAGCGGATAGAAATGGCTGTCCACGCCGTAATTGCGCTGGGAAAGCTGCGTGAAATGGCGCACCACGTCGAACTCGCTCACTTCGGGCAATGGCGCGGCCTTCGGACGGCACAGTTCAGGGCCCAGCAGCGCCTCGGGCACGTCCAACGACTCCAGCGCCACGGCACGGCGGCCGGCACGGCTCTTTTCAAAAATCAATTCCACTGCACACCTCCTTCAGCGCGTCGGCGTAGGCGTCCAATTCGGCGCGCGTGCGCTTTTCCGTAACCGCCACCAGCAGGTCCTCCGCTTCGCCCGCACCCACCGCCGCAAGCGGCAGTCCGGCGAGGAAACCGCGGCCCAGCATTTGGGCGCAAACGGTCTCGGCCGGGCGCGGCAGCCGGACGGCGAACTCGTGGAATGTGGGGCCGTCATTCAGCACCGGGGCAAAGGCGGCGATGCGGGACTTGAGATACTCGGCCTTGGCATGGCAGGCCTGGGCGGTCTGGCGCAAGCCCTCGGGACCCATGAGGCAAAGGTATATGAGGGCGCGCAACGCGCACAGCGCCTGGTTGGAACAGATGTTCGAGTTCGCCTTTTCGCGGCGGATGTGCTGCTCGCGGGCCTGCAAAGTCAGCACAAAGCCGCGCCGCCCTTCGGCATCGACGGTCTCGCCAACAATGCGGCCGGGCATCTTGCGGATGTGCTCCTTGCGCGCCGCGAGTATGCCGAGATAGGGCCCGCCAAAGCCCAACGGCAGGCCGAGGCCCTGGCCCTCGGCCACGGCAATGTCGGCACCCATCGCGCCGGGCGTTTTCAGCACGCCGAGCGACACGGGATTGAAGTTCACAATAAACAGCGCGCCCGCCGCACGGCACTGCGCGCCCAGTTCGGCAAAGTCGCGGACGGTTCCCAGGAAAGACGGATTCTGCACAATGACGCAGGCGGCGCCTTTCGGGTCAGCCCCATCCGCAATGTCCAGGCCGAGCTTGGCGCAGTGGGTGAGCAGCATACCCCGCCATACGGGGTTGACCGACCCATCCACCACCACGCGCGTCCGCCGGGTGGCGCGGCAGGCCATGGTGGCCGCCTCGAACATGGCGGTGCCGCCGTCGTACAGCGAGGCGTTCGCGCATTCCATGCCGGCAAGGCGGCACACGGCGGACTGGTATTCGTAGATGGACTGAAGCGTGCCCTGCGAGCACTCCGGCTGGTAGGGTGTGTAGGCGGTGTAGAACTCGCTGCGACCGGACAGGGCGTCTATGGCCGCGGGAATGAAATGGTCGTAGTAGCCGCCGCCCAGAAAGCAGGTCAGGTTCGTGCTGTTGCGCGCGGCCAGTCCGTCCATGTGCGCCCGCAGCGCCATTTCGGACATGCCCAAGGGCATGTCCCATCCCCGCATGCGCAACGCCTGGGGCACCGCCGCAAACAGGTCCTCCACGAAATTCACCCCGATCGTGCCGAGCATTTCCTCCCGTTCCGAATCGGTCACAGGTATCCAAGTCATACGGATACTCCTCTAGTTGAACAATAGCGCGGCAGTCGGCATGCAATGAATGCCCGAGAACCGACAGGCGGGGGCACCTGTCCCACACTTTCACGTTGGCAGCGCGCGACTTCCCTCAACCGTCTGCGGCGGGACAGACGTCGAACTACCGTCCCTGGCAGAAAGCGCGATAGGCGGTGTAGGTCATGAGTTCCGCGTATTCGACGGAATCGTACTTCCTGAGCTTGAAGAACCACCCGCGGCCGTAGGGATCGCGGTTCACCAGATCGGTTTCATTTTCCACCTGCTCGTTGATCTCGGCGACCTCGCCCGAAAGCGGGGCATACACGTCGCTGGCCGCCTTGACAGACTCGACCACGGCGGCCTCCTCGCCGCGTTTGAGGCGCTGGCCGATCTTGGGCAGTTCAACGTAGGTCACATCGCCCAACTGTTCCTGGGCATAGTCGGTGATGCCGACCACGCACAGGCCGTTCTGCTCGCCCACCCATTCGTGGTCCATGGTGTATCGCAGGCTTTCGGGATTCATCGCAGCGCTCCTACTGTTTCGAGACCAATACTCTCGCTATCCACTAGTCCAACCGCACACGGCAGGTCCCGCCCTTGTGGACGGGCACCTCGGCGACAGTTATTTCCATGTCCTTCGGGCCCGCGGTCAGGCGTGTGCCCGGCACCGCCGCGCCCGGTTCCAAATACGCAAGCGCAACACCCCGGCCCACGCTGGGGCCAAAGGTGCCGGTGGTCACCGCACCCACGGCCGCACCGTCGAGGCGAACCTCGAAGCCGTGCCGCGGCGCGCGCCGGTCCGACGACACCACGGGCGTCAGCAGCGGATAGCCGCCGCGTTCGCGCATCTCCACCAGCCCGGCCTTGCCCGGAAACTCCGTGTCCCAGGCAATAAACCGGCCCATGCCCGCCTCAAGCGGCGTGCGCGACTCGTCCACGTCGTCGCCGTTCAGCGGATAGCACATTTCGGTGCGCAGCGTGTCCCGCGCGCCCAGCCCGCAGGGCACCGCCACGCCGTGCGCAAGCATCACGTCCCATGCGTCGGCGGCCATTTCGGCGGGCAAATACAGTTCGTAGCCGAGTTCGCCCGTGTAGCCCGCGCGGGAGACTATAATCTCCGCGCCGCGCCATTCGCAGCGTGTGCCGGACCAGTACTTCAACGGCGCGACGCCCGCAAGGCCAAGGTCCAAAAGAATCTGCCTGGACTGCGGACCCTGCAGGTCGAGCTTCGCCGTGCGATTGTATACAGACTCGATACCGGGGATTGCGGTGTCGAGCATTGCCGTGACCGCGTTCAGGGGACCCGCGTTGGTCACCAGATAGAGTTCTTCCAGACCCAGCCGCAACGCGACGCAATCGTCAATAATGCCGCCCGAACCGTTCAGCAGGGCAGTGTAACGGCACCGGCCCACTGCCAAGTGAACCATGTCGCCAATGACCATCCGGTCCAGTGCGGCTATGCCTGCGGCACCCCGAACGATGAACTCACCCATGTGCGAACAGTCGAACAGGCCCGCCCGCGCCCGTGTGGCCGTGTGTTCCTCGAGAATTCCAGAGAACTGGACGGGCAGCGCCCAGCCATGAAAATCGACAACACGTGCGCCGTGGCGCGCATAACTCTCAAAAAGAGGCGTCTTGCGCATGGCCGTACCTTTTCCGGACAAACCGGCGGTTTCAGCCCCCAAGTTGCGTCTACGCCCAGGCGAGCGGCTTCATCACATGATCCGCTGCTCCACCGTGGTCGATGCCACGTCTCACTCGCCAGTCACAGCGGACCCCAGCCCCGGGGACGCGCCCATTGTGCCATATTCTGGCCGCAGGGTCAAATTGGAGTGTGCTTTCTTGCATAGAAAAGCCCGTCAACCACACGCATCTCCCCTGACCGGGGGTTCTTCGGCCCGGTGTGGCGCGGGCCGGAATGGCCAATCTCCGCGTTACGCCTTGTCTCGAAGTTCCCGGCGCATCGTCTCCAGCGCGGCAGCCACGCGGTCCACCCCTTCCGGCGGAAACAGCATCCAGCCGCAGGTGAGCGCCCCCGCGCCCGACCCATGCAGCACCAGCGTCGGCGCAGGCTCCGCCACGCCGAAGCGCGGACAATACCATCCCTGCTCCGGCGCATGCGCGCCCTCGACGCGTTCAATGCGGTCCGCGCCTTCCGGCAGTATCCCCAGCCGGGCCCCGCCCCGCTGCGCAATCCAAGCCCCGTCCGATTCCGTCAATTCTGTGCCGGGATGAAAATGGAGGCAACTCTCCACTTCAAGCGGGCCGCCGCCTTCCACGCGGTCGACCACCACCCAGAATCCCGTGTCGCGGTCATACCGCGCATAGCGGGTCTGCGTCCAGCCCTGCGGCCAGCGGCAACTGCCCCGGAATATCGAAGCATGGCCGCTCATCTCCCAGTCTGCGGCGGTAAACCGATGGCGGCGGGCCACCCGGAACACGCCCCACGCCTCCATCGGCTCCTGCCCGTTGATGCGGACCGTGTTGTGTGCGCGCACACTGCGGCAGTAGCCGCGCAACGGGCTTTCCGCATATCCGTTGCAGCCCCCGTCCACAATCATCCGCCGGCCCGCCACGGAAAGTTCAAAGGTAAAGGGATCGGCGTGCGCATGCCCCGGCTGATATTCCGGGCTGGGTCCGACCGCCTTGAGAATCATCCGGTCTTCCCCGCTGCCAAGCACGTAGAACCCTGAATCCAGCAGGGCGGGACGCTCCTCACCCCGTGACTCCATCCCCAGCAGCGCACGGGATAGCCTCACCAGTGCCCCGCCAGGCATCGCCTCACCAAACGCCGCGTCGCTGAAGAGCGGAATGTCACCGTCGGGATGCAGCATGTCCTCCAGAAAACGGGTCATCCGCCGCAGGGCGTTGTCAAAGAAGGCGGGCGGGCTTGCCGCGGCCGCACGCAGCACCAGCCCGTCGAACAGTGCCAGCGCATGGTACATCGGGCTGCGCTCATAATGGCCGCCATCCGGAAGAATCTGCTCCGCAACCTGTTCCTCCACCCTTTCCCATGCCCGCCGCCGCAACGGGGCGTTGCCAGTGACCTCGGCCACCAGCGCCAGCGCCAGCACCTCTTTGAACAGATGGTTTGCGCACAGGTCATGTTCGAGGTGCGCCTCCAGCCACCGCGCCTGCACGGCGCAGCGATCCGCCGTCGCGCCGCAGCCGTCACCGAACGCCGCCGAACATAGCACCCAGTTAAACAGACGGTCCGCCGTGGGATGGGGGTCCCAGGCCACCGCCGCGCCCGGCGGATTATTACGCAGCCAGTCCTCCACCCAGCGGGCGGCATGTGCCACGTCGCCGCGCGCGGCCCCATCGGAAAAGGCGGCTGCGGCCAGTATCCGGGCCGGGCGGAATCCGTGCAGTTGATAGCGCCAAAGCAGCGGAAGCGACTTGTCCTGCCAGGGCATTTTGGCTTTGCAGTCCACGGCCTGGTTCAAGAACGTAAAAACATCATCCCGGAGCGCCAACGTGTCGGCGTCCGAGTCCAGCCCATGCCCGTGCGCCAGCGTCAGAAACTCACGCAGCCGCAGCAGGCTGGCACCCTCAAAATGGGCGGGCGCATCGTTGTTCCGTGCAGGCGCCCGCACGGGCAGCCGCCGCTGCGCCATCCGCAACAACCGCCACGCGATCTGTTTTGGACGCAGATACCGCAGTGTGCGCGCATACAGCGCAAGTGTTCCCCACTTGCCGCTCATGGGCGCGGCCCCGTCGCGGCCATCCATGCGCGGGCAACGGCCTCCGTGCGGTCTGTCAGCCAGTCCAGCGCATTCATCATCGACTCGTCCCGTGTTGCAGGGCCCGGTGCAATCGCAAAGGCGGCCGTGATTCCCAAGTCATAAACGGCCTCATAACCCGCCCCCAGCCGTCCGGCCAGCGCGATGCACGGCACGCCCCGTTCCCACGCCATGCGCGCCACGCCCACGGGGACCTTGCCGCGAAGACTTTGCCCGTCCATGGACCCTTCGCCCGTAATCACCAGGTCTGCGCCCTCCAGTGCCTTCGCAAGGTCCGCCTGCTCCGCCACCAGATCAATACCCGGCTGGAGACGGGCACCCAGAAAGGCCATCAGTCCCGCCGCAAGGCCGCCCGCCGCACCCGCGCCCGGCGTGTCGCGCAAATCCACGCCAAGGCCGGCACGCAATGCCGCCGCATAGCGCGCCAGCGCCGCGTCCAGTTCGGCTGTCTGCGCCGGGGTCGCGCCCTTCTGCGGCCCGTAGACATGGGATGCGCCCTCCGGGCCGCACAGTGGATTGTCCACGTCGCACGCCACAAAGACCGTGCATTCGGCAAGGCGCGCATCCATCCCCGAAACGTCAATTTCCGCAAGACCCGCCAGCGCCGCGCCACCCGGCGCGAGTTCGCGACCCTCCGCGTCGCGCAGCGACGCGCCCAGGGCCTGCGCCATGCCCGCGCCGCCGTCGTTGGTGGCGCTGCCGCCCACGCCCACGATGAAGCGCCGCGCGCCCGCGTCAAGTCCCGCCCGCACGAGTTCGCCCACGCCCCGCGTCGTCGCCGTCATCGGATCGCGGCGGTGCGGTGCGACCAGATGCAGCCCCGCCGCCTCCGCCATCTCAATGACCGCCACCCCGTCGTCCAGCAGCGCCCACCGTGCCGTCACCACCTCCCCCGCCGGCCCCGTCACGTCCGTCTCTTTGATCCGTCCGCGTGCTGCCGCCAGCGCCGCCACCGTCCCCTCTCCGCCGTCGGCCATGGGTACCAGGCGCAGTTCCGCCGACCGGTCCGCGCGCAGCCAGCCGGAGGCGATAGCCCCCGCAACCTCCGCCGCCGTGGCGCATTCCTTGAACGAATCCGGCGCAATGACAACGATCATCCCTGCACTCCAGTTTGGACCATGCCCGACTGTCAATGTACCATAGCCCCGCGTTCAGAATCGCATTGTTTCAACAAAGGAGGAACATCGCCATGAGTCTTCCCGTCACCACCACCTTCACCATTGAGGGCTACCGCATCGTCGAATACCGGGGCATCGTCCGCGGCATCATCGTGCGGTCACCCACCATCATCCAGGGCATCCTGGGCGGACTCAAGAACTTCATCGGGGGGAAGATCGGTGCCTACACAGAAATGTGCGAGCAGACCCGCACCCAGTCCTACGACCTGATGGTGCGGCACGCCCACGAAATGGGTGCCAACGCCATTGTCGGTTTTCGTTACGACACCTCCGACCTCGGCGGTGGGCAAATGGCCGCCACGGAAGTGCTTTGCTACGGCACCGCCGTGGTCATCGCCCCTGAAACCCCGTCGGCTTGACGGATGTCCAAAGACAACTGTCTGTACGGGGCGCAATATGGTGCGCTCCGCATCGGCGAACAACCCGCTGGAAAGGTCCTTCCTTGAAGAGTCTCCGCCGTTTTGGATTTGTATTCACGCTGCTCGCGGCCGTGCTGGCGTCCCCATTCGTTCTCGGGGATGCGCAACCCCGGACCACACAGTTCCCACCCTCCACCCATGCGGACGACATCTGCCTGACCTGGAGCGGTGATCCCTGCACCACACAGACCGTCCAATGGCGCACCGCGCCCGAGGTGACGGAAAGTTTCGTGCAGTACCGCAAGAGTGACGCGCCGGAAAGCGCGGCACTTGAAGTACACGCCGAAGCAGTGAAGCTGGAAGACGCGCTTATAACCAACGCGCCCACCATTGAACACTTCACCGCAAAGATTACCGGATTGACTCCGGGCACCGCCTATGTCTACCGCGTCGGCGAAAAGCAGGCCAACACTTGGTCTGAATGGGTTCCGTTCACGACCGCGCCCCAAGGGCGCGTGCCCTTTTCGTTTCTGTTTTTTGCCGACGTGCAGAACGGCATGGACGAGTGGGGCAAGATGATTCACCAGATGCGCGACCGCAACCCCAAGGCGGCGTTCTGCCTCACCGGCGGCGATTTCGTGAACCAGGGAAACAACCGCGTCTGTTGGGACGAACTCTTCCACGCCGCGGAAGGCGTATTTGATCGCTGTGACGTCGTTCCTACCATCGGCAACCATGAGTGCAAGGACGGACCCGGCCCCAAGCTCTACCTGGACCTCTTTGCGTTGCCCGAAAACGGGCCGGAGAATGTCGCCAAGGAGCGCGTCTACTCCTTCCAGTATGGGAACGCGCTCTTTGTCGTGCTGGACGGCAACACCCCCCCGGCGGAACAGCGGACCTGGCTGGACAAGCAGTTTTCCGGTGCCGATGCCACCTGGAGATTCGTCCTCTTCCACCAGCCCGCCTATTCGTCCGACCCCGGACGCGACAACCGGGCCGTTCGCGAACAGTGGTGCACGCTCTTCGACAAGTATCATGTGGACATGGTCTTCCAGGGGCACGACCACGCCTACCTGCGCACCTATCCCATGAACGCCGAGAAGATTGCCGCCTCGCCCGCCGAAGGCACCATTTACGTCGTGGCCGACGCCGGCACCAAGTACTACAAGCAGGAACAGCACGACTACACGGCCGTCGGCTTCACCAACGTCTCCACCTGCCAGGTCATCAGCATCGACACCAGTTGCGGTGACAGACTCAGCTACCGCGCCTATGACGCCGACGGCAAGGTCCGCGACGAGGTGATTATCGACAAGCCGGTGAAGTAGCGGCGCCCAACATGGAAGTGGATCTCAGCCGCTTTCGGCCGCGTTGCATGACTGTTTAATGCAACGCGGGCGGCCCAGCAGGACCGCCCGCGTTTATCGTCTTCTTCTTGTCCGGCTATGCGCGTGCCGGAATGTCCACCTGCCGCTTCTCCTTGGCCGCCAGGTAGGCGTACTGCATCAGTTCCGTGAGCTGCGTGCCTTCCTCCAGGCCAAAGGGGATCGGCGTGCCCTTCAGAATGCCGTCCACCCACATCGGGATCGTCTCGGGCCGCTTCTCCGGAAGTGCGTCGGGCTTCACCCACCCTTTTGTCTTGAGTTTCTGCGATATAATCAGCACCTGGCTCTCTTCCGGTCCGCCCACCCGCAGGCTCCCCTCGGTGCCGTCCAATTCGAGGCTGAAGGGACTGTCGCTGGAAACGAAGCCCGTCTCGGCAATGCCGAGACAGCCGTTTTCAAACTCAATCACCGACACGGCATTGTCTTCCAGGGCGTGCCCGGTCACATTGGCGAAGGCCGACACGATGCGCTTGGGCTGACCGCCCAGCCAGCGGTTCAGGTACATCGGGTGCGCGCCCAGGTCCATCATCGCGCCGCCGCCGCAGGTCTTCTCGTCCCAGAAATAGTCCGGCAGCCATTTGCCGCTGGCACCGTCGTGGGCGTCACGCACGCGCATGAAGGTCACCTGCCCGATCAGCCCCTCGTCCACCACCTTCTTCGCGTACAGCGTTTCCGGTTTGGTGCGGAAGGGGAAGGAGATGCAGAACTTCACATTGGCCGCGTGCACCGCCTCGGCCACGCGGTTGCAGTCGTCGATGGTCAGGGCCAGCACCTTTTCGGTGAAGATGTGCTTGCCCGCCTTGGCCGCCGCCACCATGATGTCGGCGTGCATGCTCGACGGCGCGGTGATCATCACGCCGTCCACGTCGGGGCGCTTCACCACCTCGTTGTAGTCGGCCACAAAGGGCGCCTTCAACTGCCTCGCCCAGTTCTCGCCGCGCTTGGCGTCCTCGTCCCATACCGCTGTGATTTTCACGTCCGGCATGGCCGCCAGCGTCTTCGCATAGCCGTTCGCGTGCGGATGCCATTTGCTCATCACCGCCACCCGCAGTTTGGCTTCGGGCTTGTCGTCCGCCGCCGTGGCGCGGGCCGCCGCCAGTCCGGTCATCGCCGCCGTGGTGACCGCGCCGCCGCGCGCAAGAAACGCACGCCGGTCCATCGCACCGCCCCGGTGCGTGGATTCATCATGGAAGTCCGTTATCATTGGTCCAGTCTCCTCATGCCCAGAGGGCCGTTGTTTGCCTTCATGCACGCCCGGGCGCCGGGCCGCTTCTCATGACTTCCCGGTGCTTCCCCTATTGTGCCGTCGCCGTTCCGCCGGCTGCGGCGGGCTTGGGCATCATGCCGGTCACCATGTCCATTATATCCTGCTGCTGCCGCACAAATCCCTCCACCACCGCGTATTGGTCCGGCGGCAGTTCGGGCTGCAAACGCTGCAGCGCGCGGTCAAATGCGGCGCGCTGGGTGCCGGATGCCGCGCCAAGCTGATCGGGCGTTTTCGGCTCGGTCGGATCGTGCTGGGTGGGCAGCAGTTCCTGCACCATCACGTCGCGCACCATCGTTTTGTTTTCGGGCGTCAATCCGCCCGCAAATATGCCCAGTTGCATGTCCATCGACTGGTTAAGCATCTGCTCCGGCATTTCCTCCTGATAGGCGTCGAACTGATCCAGACCGTCCGCGCCAAGCACGGTCTTGAGTTCGCCGCGCATTTGCTCCTTGCGCTTCTTCGAGTCCCCGTCGTCCGGGGCGGAATCACCCTTGCCCTGCAGCGCACCCATGGTCTTGCGCAATGTTTCTGCGTTGTATTTGGTGAGAATGTCGCGCACCTGCTGCTTCTGTTCCGCCGGAAGCTGCAGCCCGTTGACAAACGGGTCGTACTCCATGTTCGTGGTGAGCTTGGCGCTCATGTCCATCATCTGCTCGCCCTGCGGGCCCTCGAACATGGCCGCAATCCCGCCCGAACTTTCCGCGCCGTTGGCCTTCATCAGCCCCTTCACCAGACCGGCAACGTCCACTTTCTTTTCCGGTTTCGCCGCAGACGACCCGGCAAACAGGCTCATGGCCGACTCGGCAAGGCTTGGCCCGGCCGCGGCCCCTTCGGACGTCTTCGTTTCCTCCGTCTTGGCGGCCCTGGCTGCCTCCGCCGCCGCGCTGCGCGCAGTCAGTTCGTCCATCGCGGCGTGCGTCTTTTGAAGGTCTTGCCGCAGCGAGGCCAGCTCGCCGCCGATACGGGTTGCGTCCGCCGCCTTGCGCTGCGCGTCCAGCGCGAACCACACGGCACAGGCCGTGGCAACCAACGTCGCAACCCATCCTGCACAAGCGAACACGCGGTTCACGGCACCACCTCCCCACAGTCGCTTGCCGAGTTGTCTCCGAGTACGGTTCTTCCCGCCCCGTTCGGCCCCGGCAGCCCAAACACCCCGCCCGCAACCACTTCAAAAGTGGCCCCGTCCACGGCCTCCGCCACCCCGGCGCGGGGTGTGGGCAAAACTCTTCTCAGTACTTCAGCGTGTAACATCCGGCGTCTCCTTTGCTTCCAGTCCCATTACAATGATGGCCGCAACCGGGTAGAACCCGTCTGTGGCATTTGCCGTAAAGGTCGTGGTCTGGACCTGTTTTGTTCAAAGAGGGTCGGACAGACTGCACGCATCGTAGCAGAGGGGCTGGGTGCCCTTCGGGCGAGAGCAATTCGCCCGTCGGCTTGATCGCATTCTTGTTGAAGTCCTCCGGCCAGAATCAATCCAAACCGTCAAGACGGTTTCCGAGGTGAGGAAGATGTGTGCGTGGAAGGCGGCGGTTAACCGGCGCGAAGATCACACGGGGTTGGCGGTTCTGCGAATTGGACGTGAGCGCTCCGGCGATCCCCCGGTTGATGGCGTCCTGCGCGGCGCGGGCCTTTTGAAGGCCTTGCCGCTGTCGCTACTGCGCCGATTCCGAATCCGGTTTCTCCCGCAGTGAGCGGATGGCGTCCAGTTCGCGCCAGTACTCCCCCAGCGCCGCCAGCCCTTCGGGCGTCACGCTGTATTCCGTGTGCGGCACCCGGCCGTTGAACGATTTGACCACCGCCACATAGCCCGCCTTCTCCAGCCGGTCAATGTGCGACGACAAATTGCCCTTGGTCAGTCCCGCCGTGGTCAGCAGGAAGTTGAAGTCCGCCGCCTCCAGCCCCGACAGCAGGGTCAGGATGCGCAGCCGGGCCGGCTCGTGGATGAGTCGGTCGAGATCAGCCATTCGCACCGCCTCCGGCTTCGGAATCCGTCTCGTCCTCCGGGGGGATTTCAGGCAGTTCCGTGCGCGTCAGGCTCTTCAGTTTCCAGAGCGCGTAGCGGCTGTACACGTGGCCCGTCAGTATCGCAATCAGGCCGTAGCCGAACACCGGCACCACCATGTCCAGCATCGGAAAGGCGGCCGGAAAACGAATCGGCACGCCGGACAGCAGCGCCAGCGCATGCGCCCCATACAGCACCGGCCAAATCCACGCCCACAGGCCCAAACCCTGGTACACAATCAGCACGCAAAGGTAGGGTGCCATGTATGCCGCCGAAAAGGGCTGCATGTTCGCCATGCTCAAATACCCGCGGCTCACCAGCATCGCCCCCAAAACGTGGTACACCACCAGTCCGCCGCCCAGCGCCGTGAGCCACGGCGGCAGACCCTGCCGGTCCGCCGGGCTCGACACCGCCGCGTATCCCTCCTCGCCGTACAGCCACTGCGTCACCCGCCAGATAAGTTCCCCCCCCCAGCGCGACAGCGAAAACCACGCCAGCGCCACCACCACCAGCCCCATGAAGCCCATGGACAGCGTGAAAAGGCCCCTGTTCCCCGTGCGGTAGGCCGTGTTTGTCAGGCTGGCCGCCAGCCCCACCGCCAGCACCATGGCCACGATGACCACCCACTGGACCAAAAACGAGATGGTGCGGCTGCGCGCATAGCGGCGCGCCCACCGAACCACCAGCCTCGGATCACCCATCTGAAGTTTTTGCGGCGTCTGTTTTCCGGTCATGCAGGGCACTCCCAAAAACCGTATCCCCGTTGCTCCCGCGTAAATATATCGTGTTTGCGCCACCAAGACAACAAAAAGGGCAGAATCGCCGCACTTGCGGATATTCTGGAATGGCGGAGATCCTGCGCCGAGTCACAACGGTCTGCGGGTGCGAACAGAGATCCTCCCTCAGCGGGGGAACAAAGCCTCCCGTGAACTCCGCCGCATCTTCCTCGCGCCAATAATGGCCATCAGGCCAAGCAGGACACCCAGCCCGGCCACACCCGCAACCGGCACCGGCCCCGCACCGGAAGTATGGAGTGCCATTTCGGGAAAGGTGTCTATGGTGCCGCCCCAAGCCACCACAGCGGCGCATTCCTGGGCATTTGTCATGCGGTCATGATCAATGTCGGCGGTGCCGGAGAACGGTTCGCCTTCCACCACATGGTATACGCCAGTCAGGCCGAAGCGGGTTGTTGCATAATCACGGATGTCCGCACCCATCATAAGCAGCGCGGCGATGCACTCACGGTTTTGCTGGACCACCGGGTCCGGTTCTCCGCTCAATTCCATGAAGTTGTCGATGTACGCCGTGCAGGCGGCTTCATGGAATGGGGCGGTTGCGCTGTCGAGCACCGCCTGAATCAGGCGCAACGCCCACCGTTCCGGAAGTCCGTCACCATTCAGGTCGGCAGAATCCGGCGACAGCGCGACGAGATCGCACAGGGTGGCCCATTCGGTGTCGAACTGACTGCTGAGGTCGGAGGAAAGGGGCCCCGAATACCGAAGCGCGAACAGACCGCCGTCGTTGTCGGAAAGATAGGCCGTGCCGTCTTTCGAACAAAGGTTCATGTCGTTGAGCCCGGCATAGCCGTACGAACCCACCACAAGGGGTTTGGCGGGATTGATGATGTCCAGCACGGTGAGCCCTGTTGGACCGCCGAGATAGGCAAGGCGGCCTGACACGGCGGCACGCTGGACCATCATCGGATTGAAGCTGTAGGTCTGGCTTAGAGTCCTGTTGACAATCTCAAAAATGCCGCCGTCTACCAGGAAGCTTGTGTTTCCCTGCCGCTTCATGTCCCGCAATTCCCACCACCCCTGCAAGAAACTCTGCAGCACGACCGGTGACTGCGGATTGCTGACATCCAGAACCGTGATGCCGCCGTAATCGAAGCCGCTCCGCGAGAAATAGCTGAAACTGTAAAGGGCGTTACCCTCCATCCTCAGGTGGTCAAACGGAGAACTGCCAGCATATGCATCCACCAGAAGAAGCGGGTTGGCAATATCGCTGAGGTTGGCTATGTCAAGATTGCCGTTGGAGTCGGCAACGAACACAGTATTTCCGCTCGCGGCGATGCTGCCTCCCGCGTGCGGGGGTGTGTAGGTGCCCAGGCGAACAGGCACCGCGGGATTCTGGACGTTATAGATTTCAATTCCGGTCGCATTCGCCTCATCATCATTCCAGAGAATGTACGCCCTGTCACCAGTTACAGCAACCGACCACGCCTTTCCCGGCGTGTCGATTGCGGCGGTCTCGGCCATGCAAGGCACCGTTGTGATGCGAACGCCTCCCGAATGCCTCCATATTGAGCCCTTGTGAAAATGGTTCTCCCAGCAGGAGTACGCATGCTGGCCGGAGACGACGGTCTTTCCCGGTCCGCCCACAAGACAGGACCTTTGAAGTACGGGGTCGGCGGGATCGGCCATGTTTACGACGGAAAGTCCCGCCAATCCACTGGAAAGATAGGCAGTGGAACCGGACAGGGCTATACCCGACACTTCACTCGGCATCAGGCGCGACACGACCAGTTGGGGGGATGCGGCATTGCTCACATCCACCACCTGAAGACCCGCTTCGTTGTTGGCCACAAACACACGGTTCCCGCTCAAGGCCAGGGCCATAACGTCCACAATTATCCCGTTGAACGAGGACAGGGCGCAGGACCCCAGAAGGGAGGGCGCGGCAGGATCCGACACGTTCAGCACTTCCAGCGTGTAGGAGCACGTGGACAGATTCGTGGTCTTTGTCTGGACAAAACAGGCGGTGGTGCCGGACAGGGCCAGGTCCCAGGAGACGGATATGACCGCGCCCGAGTTGTACGCCCCGACAACAGTGGGGGCGGCGGATGAAGTGATGTCAACGATGCACATGCCGCCAAACCGGGGAACATAGGCCTTGTTGCCGTTGAGCACAACTCCCATGCTGGCGCCCGTGTTGCATTCCCCCAGGATGGCAGGGGACGCCGGATCGCTGATGTCAAGCAACTGCAAGCCCCCGTAATTCACATACGAACTCACATCAACCACCACCCAGGGAACGTAGGCGATACCGTCCCGCACCGCCAGCCCTGTCACACCGCCCGGTGCCGCATAGGACGCAATCAACTGGGGATTCGCCGGATTGCTTACGTCAACCACGCGAAAACCGCCAGTCGTGGTGGCCTTCGCGCTCTTCGCAGAAAAGACACCGGAACTCCAGGGAAGATACACGCGATTCCCGGAAACCACCATGCCGCCGGCATGGTCCGCGGAATCTGGAAGCAACAGGTGCCCGCGGAGCACCGGCGCGCCAGGGGTGGAAATATCCAGAACGCTGAAGCCGGAAAAATCTGTCACATAGGCATATTGGCCGGACGCAGCGACACCGGAACAAAACCCTCCGCCATGCCCCAGCAATTCGACATTTCCCGCGACCGCGTCGCTGCATCCGATAAAGAAACCCAAAACCATGAGACACGGAATTACACACGCACCTCTTTTCATCTCACCGTCCCTCTCTGTTGACCGACACGCTCTTGCCCCCCATCCCCCCCCGTTCGACGCTATAATAATAATGCTTAATACCCGTTCTGTCAAGAAAGTCTTAATAAAAGTGCCCTTAACTTGGCGGGGTAAATGATGGCGTCTTCCATGAGGTATTGATCCTATTCCTGCCGAAATCGAATGCGTTTCCCCTTCCTGCGCGCGGATTGGCTTGCCTGCCCGGCGTTTTGCATCATGCAGCGTCCGTGGGTTTTAACCGGCGGCGGTCATCGGTATAATGTCGCCGGGAGTACCAAATACGCCGCATGCTTCGTGCCGAGGAACTGAGAAAGGTCTTTCGCACACCCCGTGCCGGGGTGGTGGAGGCCGTGCGCGGGGCCACCTTTGAGGTGGCCGCAGGCGAGGTGTTTGGTTTGCTCGGGCCGAACGGCGCGGGCAAGACCACGCTGCTGCGGATGCTCGCCACCATCATCACCCCCACCTCGGGCCGGTGTTTTGTCAACGGCGTGGCGGCGGATGAGGCGCCCGATCAGATTCGCGCGTCGATTGGATTCCTGTCGGGGAGCACACGGCTCTACGGGCGGCTGACCGGGCGCGAGGTGCTGCATTATTTCGGGCGGCTCTACGGCATGGGCGAATCGGAGATCCAGGGGCGCGTGGACGAGATTGCGGGGCTGCTCGACATGGGCGAATTCATCAACCGCCGCTGCGACACGCTGTCCACGGGCCAAACGCAAAAAGTCTCGATCGCGCGCGTGATTCTCCACGATCCGCTGGTGCTGATTCTGGACGAGCCGACGCTCGGGCTGGACATCATGACCAGCGCGGCGATTCTGTCGTTCATCAGCGACGCCCGGGAACGCGGGCGGGCCATCATATTCTCCACGCACTACATGTCCGAGGCGGAGCAGTTGTGCGACCGGGTGGGCCTGCTCCACCAGGGCGATCTTTTTGCCGTCGACAGCAGGGACGCGCTGTGCGAACAGACCGGCACATCGGACCTGCGCGGCGCGTTTCTGAAGCTCGTGGGAGAACGGGAGCCCGCGCGGCCATGAGAATCGCAACCGTCGCCACGATACTCCGCAAGGAACTGCTCGACACGCGCCGCGACAAACGGACGCTGTTCATGATGGTGGTGCTTCCGGTGCTGCTCTATCCGGCCACGCTGCTGATAGGCACACAGGCGCTGCTGGTGCACCAGCAGTCCATCGAGGCGAGTCCCCTGCGCGTCTGCCTTGCCGCGGCCGAGTCCAGCGACACGGAAGTGATGAAATCCTGGGTGGCGGGCGTCAAGAATGTGCAGATTGCCGAGTCATCCCACCCGCGGGAGGACCTCGGCGGGGGCAAACTCGACGTGGTGGTCGTGGCCCGGTCCGGGCTGCTCGGCACCTTTGACGCGGGCTACACCCTGCCGGTGGACCTGCTTTACGACAAGACCGAGTTCCGCTCGTTGGAGGGGGTTGGACGGATTGAGGACGCCCTGAACGAGGTGTACCACCGCGAACAGGCCCGCCGTTTGGAGAGCGCCACGATAAACACGGAATACATCAATCCGCTTGAGGTGAAGCGGGTTGACGTGGCGCCCAAAGAGAAGACTTCGGGGATGATGCTCGGGCTGATCATGCCCATGCTGATGGTCGTGGTCATGGCGCTGGGCGCGTTCTATCCCGCCGTGGACCTGACGGCGGGCGAAAAGGAGCGGGGCACCTTCGAGACGCTTTTGTCCACACCGGCCACGAAGATGGAAATCGTGACGGGCAAATTCCTGACCGTGTTCATCATGGCCATGCTTACGGCCGTGCTCAACCTGGCCAGCATGGGCGGCACCTTCTATGTGTTTTTCGCGCAGATTTCCTCCATAAACGGGGGCGCTTTCACGCTGATGCTGCATAATCCCATGCGCGTGGCGGCCATGGTGCTCCTGATCATCGTGCCGCTGGCGCTGCTGCTGTCGGCGCTGATGATGTCGGTGGCCGTGTTCGCCAAGAGTTTCCGCGAGGCGCAGAACTACCTTACACCGGTGCTCATGCTGGTGCTTCTTCCGGCCATGCTGGCCGGTTCCCCCGGAACGGAGTTCACGACCTCGGTCCAGTTCATTCCCGTCGTAAACACGGTGCTTCTTTTCAAGGATGCCATGATGGGCAAGGCGACCTGGGAAGGCGTCTTTGCCGTGTTTGTGAGCACGGCGGCCTATGCCCTCCTTGCGCTGGTTTTTGCCGCGCGGGTATTCCAGCGGGAAGACGTGATTCTGTCGGAAGAGCCGGGCATGCCGCTGTCCTTCCGGCGGGGCGACTACGCCCCGCGCCCGGCGCCTTCGGCGGGGTTTGCCCTGGCCCTGTTCGCGCTGGTCATGCTGCTCATTTTCTATATCGGCGCCTGGGCACAGCGGCAGAGTCCCATGTGGGGGCTTGCACTTACGGAGTGGGGCCTGATCCTGCTGCCCGTGGTAGGCGCGCTTTGGTATGCGCGCGTGAATTTGCGCGAGACGCTGCGGCTTCGGGCGTTCTCCCGGATGCAGGGGGCCGGCGCGGCGGTTATGGCGCTGTCCACGCTGATACTTGTCATGCAGTTCGGCGCCGTGCACGATCAGTTTTTGCCCGTTCCCGATTCAATGAAGGAATATTATGGGAAATTCCTTCAGGGGTCGGACTCCCTGACCGGGCTCGCGGCAATACTCCTGACCATGGCCCTGTCGCCTGCCGTCTGCGAGGAGACGCTGTTTCGTGGCGCCCTGTTGTCGGGTCTTCGCCAGCATATGCGCCCGTGGTCCGCCGTGCTGGCCGTGTCGGTGCTTTTCGGAGTCTTTCACCTGAGCATTTACCGTTTTGCCCCCACGGCATTGATTGGTCTGGCAATCACCTACGCCGTCTTGCGCACCAATTCCCTTTGGATAGGGATGATCATGCACTTCATCAACAACAGCTTCTCCATTTTGCTGAGCCTGGACAAACTGCCCCGGATGGTCTCAACATTTCTGGTGCCGGCCTCTTTGGCAACTGGAAGACCATCCGCCCATGTCATTGCGGTCGCGTTATTGGGTCTAATGCTGGGCGTGGGCCTGATCGAGGCGGCCGACCGCGCCGCAAAGAAGAAAGGGGCGTCTCCGACTTCCTGAACACGGAACGGCCGGGTTCGATTGTGCTACCATTCCAGAACTTTCCCCGGCGCGCAGACGCAGCCGGGGAAGGAAGGAACTGTCAAGTCATGACCGATAACGCGCTCCGCGCCGATGGAAGCGATGTGCTGCTGCGCGTTCGCGTGCAGCCCCGCGCCTCACGCGAGGCGGTGGTCGGCGAGGTGGAGGGTCGGTTGCGCGTGGCGCTGACGGCCCCGCCTGTCGAGGGCGCCGCCAATGAGGCGTTGCGCCGCTTTCTGGCGGGGCGGCTGGGTGTGGCCCGCGGCCGGGTGACGCTGGAAGCGGGTGAAAAATCGCGCGAGAAAACGGTACGCATCGCGGGACTGTCGGAAAAAGCGGTCCGCGAAGCACTGGGTTTATAATCTTACGAAGCTAATCAATGGCGTTTTCGGCCACAAAGGCCGGAAAGCGGAAGGAGCACCGATGGAACAGCATGAAATGGTCCGTGAGGCAGCCGAGATTGTCCGGAAGATCGCGGACATACAGCCGGAAGT
>CAIXUF010000299.1 GCA_903922535.1 Candidatus Hydrogenedentota bacterium | reverse complement strand
CGCCTTACAGAAATCAGGATGACATGAGTAACGCCACTACGCAACGACGCATTTTGTCCGGGGTGCAGTCCTCCGGGACCCTGCACCTGGGCAACTATTTCGGCATGATGCGGCCGGCGCTTGAGCTTCAAGACAGCTGCGAGTGTTTTTATTTCATTGCGGACTACCATTCCCTGACCAGCAATCCCGCCCCCCAGCAACTGCGGGAACGCGTGCTCGGCGTGGCCCTGGACTTTTTGGCCTGCGGCCTGGACCCGCAACGCACCGTGTTTTTCCGCCAGTCGGACATTTCGGAAGTGACCGAACTCGCCTGGATCCTGAGCTGCATCACGCCCATGGGGCTGCTGGAACGCTGCCACAGCTACAAGGACAAGGTCGCCCGCGGCATCGCCCCTAACCACGGCCTGTTCGCCTACCCGGTGCTGATGGCCGCCGACATCCTGATCTATCAGGCCAACGGCGTGCCGGTGGGCAAGGACCAGAAACAGCACGTGGAGGTGACGCGCGACATCGCCATCCGCTTCAACAACCAGTACGGCGAACTGCTTTCCGTGCCCGACCCAATGATCCGCGACGAGGTGGCGGTGGTGCCCGGCCTCGACGGCCAAAAAATGAGCAAAAGCTACGGCAACGCCATCGAGCTCTTCGCCCCCGAAAAGGCGGCGCGCAAGAAGATCATGAGCATCGTCACCGACTCGACGCCGATGGAGGCGCCCAAAAACCCTGACACCTGCAACGTGTTTGCCCTGTACAAGCTGATGGCGACTCCCGACGAGGTGGCGGCGCTGCGCCAGCGCTACCTGGCCGGCGGCATGGGCTACGGCCATGCCAAGCAGACGCTGTTCGACTGCTACTGGCGCTATTTCGAGGCGGCCCGCGCCCGGCGCGCCGAACTGGAAAAAAATCCGGACTATGTTGAAGGGGTGTTGCGGGATGGCGCCGCCCGCGCCCGCGCCGCCGCCACCCAAACCATGGCGAACGTGAAGCGCGCGGTCGGTTTGGCCTAGCCTGGATTATTCATGATTTTTTGTCGCCAACGGCGACGCACATGTCCAGCCCAGGGTTGAACACCCCGGGGGTACGAAACAATTCCAACCCGAGTCGCACCCTGTAGGGGTGCTACATGCAACATGCAGAGGTCCTCTTTCTCATCCAAGCATACACCTAATCATGCGTAACGATGTGCGTCCCCTTCAGGGACGAATGCGGTTAATGCCGATTTGCCCAGGGTCA
Organism: Candidatus Hydrogenedentota bacterium; assembly: GCA_903922535.1. Next base: position 1,327 of record CAIXUF010000299.1, on the reverse strand, counting down.
TTCGACCCTGGGCTGGACATGTCAGTCCCCGTTGGGGACAACGCCGGGAAAATGCAACCGTTCATGAATAATTCAGTCTAGTTAGCCTTCGTGCTCGTCGTGTCTTCGTGGTGAATCCGAAATTTTAACTTTTGCAAGGTAGTGACGAGGTAAGTTATGGCCTGGGAATACAGCGAAAAAACCCGGCAATTGTTCATGGACGCCGTTCATGGCAAGCCCGGCACCCACATGGGCGAGATCGAGGACCCGGACGGTTTTGGCGAGCATGGCTCGATCGTTTGCGGCGACGCCCTGCGCTTCAGTTTCCGGGTCAGGCGTCACCCGACCGACCCGACTCAGGACGTGATTACCGAGGCGCGCTATTTGACCTTTGGCTGCACTTCGGCCATTGCCGCGTCCGAGGCGCTCTGCGCCATCATTGAAGGGGGCGGGTTCACGCCGTTGCAAGCGTTGAAGGTCACCAACCAGGAAATCGTCAAGTACCTGGACGGCCTGCCCAATCAGAAAGTACACTGTTCGGTGATGGGCGCCGAGGCGCTGGAGGCGGCGGTGTTCAATTGGGCACAAAAGCGGGGGGTTGACCTGGCCAAGCACGGCGTGACCCTGCGCGGGGAAAAGGACAACGAAGGGCGGATCGTCTGCAATTGCTTCTCGCTGAGCGAGCCGTACATCAAAGCCAAGATTCGGGAATTGAACCTGCACAGCATCCCCGAGATCACCAATGCCATCAAGGCCGGGGGCGCCTGCATGAGTTGCCATCATGCCCCCGGCGGCCTGCAAGACTTGCTCGACGACGCGTGGGGACCACGGCCGGCCACCTTGAAGGCCAGTCCGACCGCACCCGCCAGCCCCGAACCGGTCACCCCGACGTCGGTGCCGGCTCCGCTCTCGGCCTGGCAATTGGGCAAGAAGGTGGAGAAGACCGTGGATGACTACATCCGGCCGATCCTAAAAAAGGACGGCGGCGACATTGAGATCGTGGACATCAAGGACGCCCTGGTCTATTGCCGGCTGAAGGGCGCCTGCGCCGGGTGCGCCGGCGCGGCCACCACTCTCAAACTGATGGTCGAGCGCACGCTCAAGGAACAGGTGGACGAACGCATCCGCGTCATCGCGGTGTAACTGTCCTGGCCGCCAGGGTTCGGTGTTCAGTGTTCAGGGTTCAGGGAGCACCGGGCGGACATCGACGGCGTCACAGCGGTACCGCTTTGCGGATTCCGCAGGCAGCGTTCGTGCGACAGGCCACGATTGGGACAGTCGGGGCGGCCTGCGGAATCCGCAAAAGGCACAAACAGGTTTGACGGAGGGTTTGGGAACCGCCTTTCCT
>CAIXUF010000298.1 GCA_903922535.1 Candidatus Hydrogenedentota bacterium | reverse complement strand
TGACCTCCGCACCGCCGTGCTGTTGGGCCTGACATCCCCCGCCAAAGGTCCGCAGCGTCCGGCGGCGGGGGAGACTTTATGAGCTACATCGACGAATACCGCCTGCAACACGGCGAGGAAGTCGCACAATTGCAGCGTCTGCTTGATCTGTTTGAAGAAGGCCTCAATGCCCCAACGGTGTTTGTACAAGTCGGCGACCGTCTCCGGCGCCCACGCGAAGTTGTTGGTGATGAACACCATCTCAACGTCTTTGCCGTCGCGCTCGACGAGGGCGTGTACCCGGCGCAAGCGTTGGGGATAGTGTTTGCGCGTGGCGGGCGTGCGCAATACGATTTCGTCGTCGCGCAAGATTCGGCCTTGGGCGCGCCGAATGCGGCGCTTGACGCAACGGTAGTGCAGGTTGTCCTTCGCGCGCGTTACCCAGGACACGCCGCGGGCGGCCAAGTCGCACAAGTGCTCGAAATCCACATAGGCCTTATCGAACAATACGATTTCGCCCGCGCCAATGTCCGCGCAGAGTTCGCGCGCGCGTTTGTTGTCGTTGTGGCCGGCCGTGTCGACGATGGCGAACTTGGGCAAAAAACTCTGGAGATTCAGGCGCATGTGCAACTTCGCCGCGGCTTTCTTGCGCCGGTGTTTAGCCCAGTCCATGCAGTTCGCGATGAGCTGAATCGTGCTGGAGTCGACCACGTGAATCATGCGTTTGAAACGGCGGGGAAATCCCCGGTACGTCTTGCCGCCGAACATAGGCATCGTTGCCGTGAGATGGTCGAGTACGGACCAGAACAAGTCCTCGGCCATCTGCGCCGAACGGATTGTATTGGCGTGCGACAACGTGTTGCGCGCGGGGGGCGTTGCGCTTCGGATTGCCAACAACTTACTCACGTGCATGCGCATGCCGTCGCACACGTTGTTCAATCCTATCGCGTGCGAAAGTTGCGCGTAGAGCAGCGCGACGACATGGCTCCAGGGAGTGAAGGTGCGCGCCTGTTCGTCCACGCCGTGCTTGCGGGCCAGCTTTGCCACCAGGTGGCCAGGAATGTAGGTACATATCTGCTGCAATGTGCTAAACTTCGACCGGGCTGATTTCATGGCAATCTTCTCCTTCGCCGCGGCCGTGCCGTAGCGGTGTTTCTGATCAGGAGAATCTTGACCGTGGGTCAGCCCTCATTCAAGTTTCTATGGGATGGCTGTGTACTTATTTTGCTCAGATTTTCCGAATGGGCAAGTGGTGTGGCCATATCCGGTTCGTGCCATGCGAGATACTTAGTTGGGAACTGCGGGTGGATCAGCGGCTCTTGGCGTTAACATCATCAAAGAGTGTTTAGCCGGCCTTGAGAAGATGACTTGGGCCTGAGGCTAATTTTGGAAGCGACTCTCTCCGGTAAACATGATTTAGAGCCGTTTTTCTCTCCGAGAGACTTGGCAGGTCACATTTTCAACATTTTGAGCAGAGGTTAACTCTCTGATGCTCTCTGGGGACGTACATGAGGGGCCATTGTAAGGGTTGCGTCTGGCGAGGGAACCGGATTGGGACTCGCCATGGTTCATGGGATCGTGAAGAGCCATGGTGGGATGATTACCATGCACAGCCAGGTGGGCCGGGGATCGACGTTCACGATTCTCCTGCCGCTGGCCGTCTCGGAGACGCCGCCACCTCCCCCGGGAACGCCCATCTCCCGATTGGCGCCCCCAACGGGTTCGGAGCGGGTCCTTCTAGTGGATGACGAGCCATCCATCATACGCTCGGAAACACGCGCCCTCACGATCTTGGGATATCACGTAACCACCTGCGGCGACAGTCAGGAAGCCCTCGATATGTTCCGGAACTGTCCAACCGCGTTTGACGTGGTCGTTACCGATCAGACCATGCCCAAGCTGACGGGCATCGAACTGACGAAGGCGCTGTTTCAGGTTCGGCCAGACATTCCCATCATACTCTGTACGGGATTCAGCGAAATCCTGGATGAGCGAGAAGCGCTTAACGCCGGCGTCCGGCAATTCCTCATGAAGCCCGTCACATCCGAAGATCTCGCACAGGCCATCCGGCGGACTTGCGCACCGGCCGACATCGGCGGCTGACATCTGCAGGGTGGGTGAAGCGGAGCGGAACCCACCGCCCGGCGCACAAGATCGCTCAACGGCGGCGCGGAAGCCTTGCGCGCGCCTTGTTCCTACCTCAGGTCGTAACAGAAGTCCGGAGTGGCAGCCCTTATTTGACGCAAAACGGTTTTGTCCTCGGTAGTGGGACACGCTACTGGAGCAACATGACCCGATGCAGGGTCTTTGTCTTGTCGACGCTGTAGTAGAAGCAGGTTTCTGTGCC
>CAIXUF010000297.1 GCA_903922535.1 Candidatus Hydrogenedentota bacterium | reverse complement strand
GTGCTCGGCCATGCGGGTGCGGAGCAGATCGGTCATGAACTCCTTGGTCCGACGGCGCGCAGGGGTGCCGTCGGGCAGGATGCCCGCATCTATCACGCTGCCGAACTCGAAGGCATGCACCTTGGCGCACCAGTCCTCCCCGCGCGTCATGAGCCGGTGGGTGACGGCGCGCCCGTTGTTTCCCGCGTCGATGCCGATGGCGGCGAAGTTCCATGCGCGGTCGAGGGCAACGATGATGTCCTCCTGGCGCGCGTAGTTGACGCCTTCAAGGCGCACGCGGAGCACATTGACCAGGTGGGGCGGCGCGGTGCGGTAGACGACGAACTCGGAGGGATCGCGGGCGTAGCCGAGGTCGCAGCCGAGGTAGTAGTGGCCGGGCTGTTCGGGTGACGGCGGGTCGAAAGGGTCGTCGCCGTGCAGCACGATGGAGGCGGCGGGCAGGGCGGGATCGATGCAGGCGAGGTAGTCATCGAGCGAGAAGACGGCGCGGGCGGGCTCGCCGTGCAGGCCCAGCACGCGGTGGAGGTAACCGGGTGAATCCTTGCCGCCGTAAAGCCGGACCAGTTCGGCGTCTTTCTCCGGGGTGTAGTCGGGATGGATCGTGGAGGACCAGTTGTACTGGTCGGCGGTGCGGTCCTGGGTCATGCGGTGGAAGTTGTTGCGCAGGCCGTTGGGGACGCCGTAGACCCAGCGGCGTCCGCCCGCATTGAGCGCCTGGAAGAGTTCGCCCCAGGAGGTGTCAGTCAGTTCCTGCGCCTCGTCGATGATTTGCCAGTCGACATGCATGCCCTGGAAGTTGACACCGCGCGGTCCCGCAATGCGGCCCCACAGCGTGAACCCGTTGGCGAAGCGGAAATGCCAGGACGGGGTGCGGCGCGTCTCAACCAGGGACTCGGCAAGGGTTGGGATGGTCTCGAAGCGGCGGCAAAGCCGGTGCATGAGCGGATATAGGTGGTTTTCGCACTGGGTGGCGATGAGCATTTCCCTTCCGGGGCAGGATGCGGCGGCCCAGCAGGCGGTGATTTCGATTTCGGTGGTCTTGCCGACATCACGGCCGTCGCAGTGGACCTTGCGCGAGGCGCGCGATTCCAACGAGGCGCGCTGGTAGCCGCGCACCCGCCAGGGCGCGCCGCCGGGCGCGGCAAAGTGCTGGCGGACAAACTCCTCGCGGCTGGCCATGGCCAGCCAGTAGTCGTGGCGTTCGGGGTCGGTGCCGTGGTCGCCAAGACGGCGGCGCAGACGATCAAGGTTCATGGGTATACCTCCGGACTCCGGGGAGTGAAGTCATGCGGGAACACCGTTGGCAAAGGGTGTGGTGGGACTGGATCAGGCCGTTGGAACCTGGGGTTCGGCTCCGGCAAAAAAGGACGCAAAAGACTTCAAGGACGGAAAGGACAGGCTCGGCGCCGCAGGTCGCGGCGGGCGCCGGCGCATGGGACGTCAGGGTCGGCCGGAGAAGGCTTGCCGGGCGTAATCGATGGATATCTGGAAGAATACGTCCGGAAACGGGACGGACTTGGGAGATCTGCGGGGAGCCGAGGAGGAAATCCTAGCTGAAACGGGCGCGAAGATTGCGCCAGCCACGCATGAGCAGCATGAAACAAAGGAAGGGAATCATTTGGGCAGCCATACCTTTACGGCAAGGTTGCGGCGGCCCCAGCGAAGGGCTTCCTTGTGCTTGTTGAAGTAAACGTCGATTTTGGATTCTCCCTTTATCGATTTTCCGCGGTCTTCGACCCGGCCATACCCATAGCCGGGCACATACATTACCGTTCCAAACGGATAGTGTGACGTGTCCGCCGCGATAGTTCCTTCTTCGGCCTTGGCACCGCTGGCGGTGATGCCGACTCTTTTTCGGTGTCCCGCGCCCGGGCCGCTGGCCACCACGGGCCTGAACAGCCAGTTTCGCTTCCAATTCGTGCATTTCTTGCAGGAATCGTAGGCCGAGACTTCCATGATCCGCTGAAAACCTTTCCGGAAATCGCGACCATTGGGCTTGGGACGCGTGGCACAACCGGTTGCGGCTAAGACCAGAATCACCAAAACTGAAACAAAAATGCGCAACATGCGGATTTCCATGGGCGCAGAATACCATATATTGTGGTCCTTGTCCACAGAAATCTTGCGGGTAGTGGTCCTTCAGGAAGACTATGGGGGCGGGAAGGACCATCGTTTGTCAACACATGCCCCTATAAGATCTGCACCAAGTGTTGCATTTCTTATGATTGTGTATACGGGTAGTAGGCAGGAAAGAAGGGGTGGACAAGCGCCGTCACATTCGACCGCCGCCCGCACAATCCCGTCATCGCACAGGCAAAGCTCGACCGGAACCTCCCGCCCATCCCCTGGCTGCCGAACAAACGCCTGCGCTTCGCGTTCACACAGTCTCCATTCTGGGACACATCTCCTCCCGCGAAAAATCAGCGAACAGACGCCGCGGCACGGCGTTGCCTGGGAACAGGCCACGCAAGTGCGTCAGGATCGGGCCGCGATACCAGGGCGGCCTCTTTCACCCGTTTCGGCACCCCTGTTTTGTCCGGCCGGAACTGGCGCGCGCTTACCGGGGTGTCCATGCTGACCCCACCGCAGATGATTGGAGCAAGAGAATAGTGGTACTCCGTGTTGCCCTTTTCGACGCAGGCGCTCCATTCTTTGGCATTGGCCAGTCCGGGCAGTGAATCGGGCATGGGCATGTCGAGCGTCGGGCTGTGCCTGTCGCGGAAATAACCCAGTTCGATACCCGCCTTCTGGATGTCGCCGCGCTGGAACATGGCGCTGCACAGGGCGCGAAGCCTGAACAGATTCTCCAGGTCGGCGTACGCGGGAACGGACTGGGCCACCTCGACGAACTGCACGCTCATTTCGGCCGCAAACGCCTCACCCCAGGGATCCGTTTCTCCTGAATCGTAGAGACGGCCCTCCGCGGTGCTGCGCTGCCTTTCGGTCAGCAACCCGATCGGGCATGATTCCAGCCAGACAATGTCGGCGGCGGTGCTGAAAGCGGCGGCGGCGTCCTTCTTGATGTGAAACCAGAACCGGGACTGGGTGATGCCGGAGTTCTGGGGCTCTTTCCCGGCATCGACGGCCGCCTGAGCGGCGGCAATGATGCGGTCCAGCGTTGATGAAACGCCGGGCACGCTGACAAACCCCTGGGAGACTTTCTTCATGTGATAGTCCGCCTCGATCATGACGTGCGCCATGCGCGCTTCGCGGGAAACTCCACCGATGACGGTCTGCTGGGGTCCGACCGCCTGCTCGAGCTGTTCCAGAACGTTCTTAATGTTTCCGGGCGCCTGGGGGGCGATCACCGCCATAACACGCTGCATTTCGAGCACGTTTTCGGGAAGCGGATCGAGGGAGCAGTACGGCGGTGCGTCCTTCGTCATCAGATTGTGAAGCACGGCGGCCAGGTCGTCCAGGTGCAGGACCGGCCGGTCCGCGGAACGGCAGCCCACCAGGATGATGTCCGCGGTGGACGGGTCCACCATATAGCCCTCCATCCAGCCGATTCCCGCGAGGTCGGTTTCTTCCCCGCCCAAGGCCAGCCCCTTGGCAAGCGCATCGTCGGCGTGCTTTGCCAGCACGCGCAAAGACAGGCAGACATCCTCCGTCCCGGGGGCGGTGTTCTGGTCCGGCTGCGTGAATGCCCCCGCCGTCGCGGCCAAGAAGGTGGCGAGGAGGACTGCCACAAGCGCCCGACGTCCGGTGACGCATACCGAATGCCGCGCGTGACCGGCAGTTTCCGAAACAAACTCGCTTTCCTTGCACCTCACGGATTTCTTCTCCATTTTGTCCTGACTCCCAATCCAACCCCATGCCTGGCATCGGAGTCAGCATACCCCGCAACTCGGCAAAGGCGCAAACCGCCGAAAGCACGTCCCTGTTGTTATCGTTCCCCAGTGCAACTATCTTGGGAACGCGAGAAGGACCGTCATTGCGAACGAAGTGAAGCAATCTCTTGCCCGCCATGACCCGGACCTGGAGTCATCCTTTCAAGAGATTGCTTCACTTCGTTCGCAATGACGGAAGCAGTTTGCAACGCCATGCGCGTGTTTGCGACACTTGCCGAACTGTCCGCAACCAACGCATAAGGCATCATTCCCATGAGCAAGATTTCGAGGCGTGATTTCCTGGCCGCAAGCACGGCCGCATCCCTGTTCACGATTGTTCCGTCGTATGTGCTGGCGCGGGAGGGGGGCGTGGCGCCCAGCGACAAATTGAACATCGGCTGTGTGGGCGTGGGCGGCATGATGGGCGGCAGCGACGTGATGGGTGTGTCGGAGGGGAACAACATCCACGCCCTGTGCGACGTGGACGCCAACCACCTGGCCAAAATGGCCGAGCGCTTTCCCGCCGCGAAACAGTACCGCGACTTCCGGGAGATGCTGGACAAGGAGCACAAGAACCTCGACGCCGTGACCGTGACCACGCCGGACCACATGCACGCGAGCATCGCGCTGGCGGCCATGGAGCGCGGCCTTGCCGTGCACTGCCAGAAACCGCTGACCCAGAGCGTCTGGGAGGCGCGGCTGATGACCAACGCGGCGAAGAAATACAAGGTGCCCACGCAGATGGGCAACCAGGGCTACTCCTGCGAGGCGACCCGCGTCGCCTGCGAGATGATTTGGAGCGGCGTCATCGGCGACGTGCTCGAAGTGCATTCCATGACCGGCGGCGGATTCTCCCGCGACATCACCACATGGCCGCCGACGGAAGAGATCCCGAAGACACTGGAATGGGACCTGTGGCTGGGGCACACCAAAGAGATGCCCTACAGTTCCAAGATTCACCCGGTCAACTGGCGCGGCTTCCTCAACTACGGCACCCAGATGGTCGGCGACTGGGGCATCCACATGCTCGGACCGGCGAACTGGGCGCTGGCACTGGGCCGGCCCGACAGCGTGCGCTGCCTGGAAGTGTCCGGCGTCAACCCCGTCACCTATCCCAGCTACTCCTGCGTGATGCAGTTCCCCGAGCGGCCCAATCCGAACGTGCCGTCGGGCAAAATGCCGCCGGTCAAAGTGTACTGGTACGAGGGCGCGTCGGCGGCCAAGTTCCAGCCGCCCGAGGGGCTGACCTTGAAGGACTGCGAGGACTTCAACGAGATCTTCGTCGGCACCAAGGGATTCATCGGCACCAAGGGCCGCGGCGAGGAAGTCAGCCTGCTGCCCGTCGCCAGGATGAAAGACTACGAACTGCCCAAGCAGGTCATCGAGCGCGTGACCGACGGGCACTATAAGAACTGGATTCAGGCCGTCAAGGGCGGCAAGCCCGCCTGTTCAAACTTCAGCATCGCCGGCCCCTATGCCGAATGGATCCTGCTCGGCGCCGTTTCCTGGCGCTTCCCCCAAGAAGAACTCAAATGGGACGGCGACAGGCTGCGCTTCAGCAACAACGACAAGGCAAATGAGTTCCTGAAGCCCTACTACCGCAAGGGATGGGAATTGCCGGAGATCAGCGCGTAGCAGGGGAGACATGTCTGCCGACTTGACAGACCAAACCCCTCTCATTGCCCCTGGGGCAGTGAGAGGGGTTCTTCTTGAGCGGAAGGCCTCCCGTTTTTTTCCCTCTCCTGGGGCGGAAGCGCAGTCCTACGGAAGGCTCTCGACAACGAAATGCTGTCCGCTTCCGTAGGAGCTGTTGTCGACATTGATGGCGGTGACCAACGGCCCCGGCTTGTCGGGAAGATTCGCGAAATCAAGCTGCAGGATGGGACCGAATGCGCCATAGGTCATGGCGGTGTAAATATCCGTGGGGGTCGGGCTTTGGATCGCAACGGTTGCACCGTTGGCGTCGGTGGTGAGCACGGGAGCACTCCAACTCTGGCACAGGCCGCCGTCATCGGCCCCCACCAGGGCTGCGGTAAAGGTGTAGGGGGTCTGGACGTACAACGAGAGCCGGGTGATGTAGCGGGGCACATAGGCGGCCCGGATGAAGACCGATGCGTGCCCGTCAACGATGGTGTATTCGGGAACGCGCAGGACGCCGCTGAGCACGTCGCCGGCATGGTCGGTGGGCGTGTAGGCCGGTCCGGTGTACGAACCGGACACTCCATTGAGCTTTATCTCGAAAGAGGGCACAAAACTCGCACCGTCCCGCCGCAGCGTGGACCAGCGGAACGTGTAGCGGCCCCCCAGTTCCTGCCAGATGTCGGTGAAGCGCTGGCCCAGTTGCTCGACACTCGCGGCCTTGTAATAGGCCCCGCCGGTCTTGGACGTGATTTGTTGGAGGGCGTCGGGGGCCAGTTCGTCGCCAAACCCAATGCAATAGACGTTGACGGCCTGGGCCTGGGCCGCGGTGATGATGGTGTCGGGGGTTGCGGTCGTGCTGGATTCGTCCACCCCGTCGGAAAGGAAGAGCACGTACCGTTCCTCATCGGCGCCCTGGCCGCTGGGGAACATGCCGACTGCGGCGGACACGGCGTCCCAGCAGCGCGACGATGCGGGGAAACCCTGGACGTACTCGCCCCAGATGGCGTCGATGCGGGCCTTCAGGTAGTCCTTGTTCGTGGTGAAATCGGCCACCACCGCGGGCGGATGGGCCGGGTCTTCCCGGTGGAACTCGAGAATGCCGACCTGCGCATCGGAGGTCATTCCGTCGATGAACTCCTTGGCCGACGTTTCCATCATCTCAACGGCGTCCGACTTGCCGTCCCCGTTTGCGTCCCCGTTGCGCACCGGGTCGGCCATGCTGTTGGTGTAATCCAGGACGAGGAAGCATTTGGACTGCTTGTTGGCGGCAGGTGCCAGCAGAAAGGCCGTCTCGCTCGGACTGATGGTGTTGTCGTCTTCCTTGGCGGTCATCTCAAAGGACGCCGGCGTGGCAACAACGGCATGATCGGAACTGTCCCGCAGGGCGAAGGTGAAATCCATCAGGTAGGGCGCCGAATAGCTGGGCACGGCATTCTCCACCTTGTAGCTGCACCCCGTCAGCGCAAGACAAGTCACGGCCGCCGCCCAACATCCGGTCAGAATCCACCCGTGGCCAATTGATTTCATTTTGAGACCCTCCTTCTTGCCGAAACCGCGCAAAAACAGACACGGAACGGCCAGATACCATTGTGTGGCGGCGAATATATAGCACGCACGCCGAACGGCGCAAATGAGCGGCAGAACGTCCGGGTGCATGTTCCTGTTCATTGTATCCCATTTCCGGCTTCCCCGTTCCCATGTTGTGCTTGGAAGTTTACGGTAAGGAGCGGCTGTTTGTGGCGCCGCAGGGTGCAGGCAGATGCACCCCATGGGGGAGCTTGCCTGCCATGGCCCGGCACGCCGCAATGACTCCGTTGCAAGGGACGAATGGGCCAGGCCGGGCATCCTGTCCGGTGTCCTGCTTCCCCATTTCTCCCATGGGTCCCATGAGTCGCATAAGTCCCATTCTCCCAATGTCTTACATTGTGTACTATTCTCTTAGTTCACATGCTCACTCCCATAAGAAATGCAACACTTGGTGCAGATCTTATAGGGGCACTTGTTGCGCAACCTTGGAGGCAAAGGACATGAACGGAGTTGACTTGAAGGCTTTCGTGGAGTGGTGGCGGCGGCGCCGGACGCGCCGCAACGGCGGGTCCGCGGGCCGGGGCGCGCCCGCGCCGCGGGTGCTGGGTGCGGGCTCGGTGTCGCGTCCGGAGATGCCGGGTGGCTTGGGCGGCTTCTGGCGTGACTTCCTGCCGCTGCCGGACGAGACGCCCTTTGAAATGCTGCGGGCGTACCGCTTTCTGCGCGACGCCGTGCCGGACATTTCCGACGCGGTATGGACGTGGAAGCGCCTGTGCCAGACGGAGCGGCGGGTGGAGATTGTTGAGGCCGCCTCGCCCCGCGCCGGGGAGGAGGCGCAACGCCGCGTGGCCGAACTGGATGAGCGCGCCCACGGGGGCGAGGGCATGGCCGTGCTGCTGGACACGCTCTACGGGTCCTTGTTCACCTTCGGCGCGGCAGCGCTCGAAGTGGTGCCGGGCCGCGGCCGCGGCTGGATCAACGACGTGACGCCGGTCGATGTGTGGACCATTCGTTTCCGCCGCGAAAACGGCAAGCTCCAAGCCTACCAGGTCATCGACGGGGAGCCGGTGTCGCTGCCGATGGAGCGCTTCATCTACATCCCCATTGACCGCGACGGCACCAATCCCTACGGCCGCTCCATGCTGCGCGCGATCCCCTTCGTGGTCCGCATCCAGCAGCGGCTGCTGGAGGACATGGCGCGCGCCGCGCACAACACCGGCTGGAGCCGGCTGCACGTGCGCTACACGCCCGAGAGCCGCGCCGCGGGTGAAACGGCCGAAGCCCACCGCGCCCGCATGCTGTCGGCCATGACCGATCTGCGCGACCAAATCTCCGGTCTTGCGGCCGACCAGAACATCCTCACCGGCGACAACGTCAACGTATCGGTCCTGCAGGGCGATCAGCGCGGCCAGACCTTTTATGACAACCACAAGGCCGTCGAGGAGCAGGTCATCACGGG
>CAIXUF010000296.1 GCA_903922535.1 Candidatus Hydrogenedentota bacterium | reverse complement strand
GCAAGCACTTCGGGCACGTTTCTCATTCAGCATAGCTCACGGCAATTAATGTGGTTGTCCAGCAAGAAAGGACAAAAAGGTTCCAAGAGCTTCCTTTTCCACAACTCTCAACGCCAAAGGGTTATTCCCCTTCCCTGTATTATTCTCACTATGGTCATCCGGACACAGCCCCATCTGCTCTAAAGACTTATATTCACGGGCTTTCGCCGTCTCTCGTCCGGATTCTGGGAGGGATATCCGCAAACCGGGCTGAAGTTTGACGTAATTGTGCCACGAATGTACGGCCCGTTCAACAGGGCTTTTCCCGGATTACCGTTGCGGCAGGTAATTGTTTTATGCGAAAGCCACCCACGGGTAGGAATTCCCCGCCACGGCCACCGCCGTCACCGTGTTGCTTTTTGCCGAAGTTTGCGGATAAGGTGTTTCCCGGCAACGCGGAGACGTGCATGAAGACCTTGTTCCTGAAAGTACTGGGCGGTCTGGTGGCGGCACTCATCGCCACAGGCGTCGGAGTGTACTGGATTGCCACCGGCCCGACACATCTGGAGCAGTATCCCCCTGCATCGTCTTCCCCCTACCGGCTTCCCTACCCCGTCGACAAGGACTATCTTTGCGTGCAAAGCAACCGCGGCGTGGTCAGTCATCGCGGGTGGGAGCAGTTCGCCTATGACTTTGCCATGCCGGTGGGTTCGGACATCTGCGCCGCACGGGCGGGCGAGGTAATCAAGATCGTTGTCGAGCATGACGGGCACGGCTATAAATGGCCCAACAACATGGTGGTCATCCGCCATGACGACGGCACACAGGCGTCCTATTTGCACATCAAGAAGGACGGCAGCGGGGTGGCCGTCGGGGACAAGGTGACCCAGGGCCAGGTGATCGCGGCCAGCGGCCACGTGGGCAACAGCATGCTGCCCCACCTGCATTTTCACGTGACAGACGCAGAACGCAAAAGCACGCTGCCCATTTCCTTCTCCGACGTGGACGGGGACCGCGGGATTCCCCGCATGTTCAAGTGGTACAGGCCCGCCCGTTAATACTGGGAGTGCCGGCGTCTCGCCGACTCTTATTTTTACTTCCCCGATTGCGCGTGCAAATCCCACACCCGCCGGTTCACTTTGGAGAACCGCTCCACCAGCACGCCGTAGGGGTCATCTTCCAGGTTCACAAGCCCGTAATTGCCGTCCTCCCCGTCAAAGCGCCCGCCTTTCGGCTCGTCCACATATTCAAACCAGTGATAACCCACGAAGTAGGGCCGGGACAGCCACGTGGTGGCGCAGTGCTCGAATTTGTCGGCCCGGTCCTGCTGGGTGGCCACATTCGGCTGCAGGAGCCAGCCAGGGGGGAAGCTGTTGGGCTGGCCGCTGTCCATGCCGCGAAAACTGAATTCGGTGACCATTAGTGGCTTCTTGGCCGCGTCAAAGAACGCCTGGAAAGACAGATCACGCGGTAGGCGCATCGAAATACCCGAAGTGAGCCCAAGCGCCGCCTCGCCCACTGGACCGGCCTCATAATAGTTGATGGAAACCACGTCGCAGTATTCACCGCAGGCCTGCACCACTGGTTTGGGCACCAGTGCCCACACGAAACGGCAGCCCAGGATGAGATGCTCCTTGTCCTTCGAGCGGATGCCCTCGGCGGCCGCCTTGAAATATTCACGTGCGGCAAGCAGGACAAACGCCTCCCGGTCCGCCTCCGCCTTGGCGGAATCCACGGCGGTCATGCCTTTCAACCGCGTCAGGTCCGACCAGTCTGACAGCTTCACGTTCCAGACCTTGGCAAAGGCCCCGGTCGTGACGTAGCGCTCCCTGAAGAATTCCACCAGCCGCTGCTTGCCCGGCGCTTCGGGTGCCATGGCCATGTATCCCGGGAACAGGCTCGGATAGCGGTGCCAGTCATAGGACCAGGGCAGTTCGTTGTCGAGGAAGTACCCGACCAGCCACGGGTCGTTGACATAAGCGTCCACCGCGGCGCCGCGCTGACGAATGCTTTCATACACCTTCGGGTCGAAGAAATCGGGCACCTTGCCCTTCGCCCATCCTCCCGGATGCACAGACAGTTCCACCGTGTACGGGACGGTGCCGCGCAGGTGCCCGCTGCTCCAGTTGCCCAGCGTGTTGAGCCCCCACTGGCGAAAGCGGTCTCTTGTCGTGGCGGCCCACTGCTCCACCGAACCATGCCTCTTCAGCACATTTTCGCGGTAGGGCTGCCGGTTCGTGCCGCGTTCCACGTCACCCTCGGGGTTTACGGTACATACCCCCAACGACAGGAACGCCCCGCCGTCGGGCGTCACCAGCCACCAGCGTTCCCCGTCGTTGTGGGTGCGGAAGCATTTGCCCGGGCCGAAGTTTTGGTCCTTCAACCCGCCGTACTGGTCAAGCGTGGGCAATTCTTGGGCGTGGACCACGGTACCGGGAATCATCCACAGACTGAGAAGGAAGGCCGTGATCGCCGTAGCACGACGGAGAGGCGATGATTGCATGATAACCTGTGACTCCTTTTCTGACGGTCACCGCAGACCTGCAGGGCTGCACATCATGCGATTGGACTCGTGTCCCGCGGCACACGTGTCACCACCCACTTGATTGAGGTGCGCATCCGGCCTATCTTAATGCACAACCGGTTTGGCGGTCCGCGAACCAAGAGAGGTTCTTCCGGTGGTAAAACGTGGCGGGTTCACCCTCATAGAACTGCTGGTCGTCATTGCCATTATTGGCATACTCGCCGCGATTCTTCTCCCCGCGCTGGCCCGCGCCCGCGAGGCGGCGCGCCGCGCCGGTTGCCAGAACAACCTGAAGCAGTGGGGACTGGCCATGAAGATGTATGCCGGAGAGTCCTCCGGCAAGTTTCCGCCCAACGGCGCGCTGCTGGGAAGGAATGATCCCCGGGGCGTCTGCACCGGCACTCTTGGCTTCTACCTCATGCCCGACGGACCGGCCATGTATCCCGAATACCTCAACGATTTTTCGCTCGAACTCTGCCCCTCCTCCAGTCATCCCTACCTGCGGCTGAAACCGGAGGAGTACCGAATGGGGCATCCGCACAACTGGGCCTTCTGGACCGCCTGCCCCGGACTCAACGCGACCGGCATGCTGCCGAGATTTCCAGGACTGACCTATTGGTATGCAGGCTGGCTGCTCGACGACACCGTTTTCCGTCCCGACACCGTCGGCGCATTTCTCGCCGGATTTGACCTGGCCCATTTTACCCCGGCCCAACTCGACATGGACGTGCCCGTGTTCATCGACGGCGGGTCCCGCACCATTTACCGGGTCCGCGAGGGGGTTGAGCGGTTTCTGATTACGGACATAAACAATCCCGCCTCCGCCGGCAACGCGCAGTCGGGCCTGGTGCTGATGTTCGATCACCTGTCCTCCGACCCGTCGTTGTTCAACCATATCCCCGGCGGAACCAACGTCCTGTACATGGATGGACATGTGGAATTCAGACGCTACCCGGGAGAGACGCTGCCTGTTTCCAAGAATTACGTGCAGACCCTGGAGATACTGCTGCCGCTCATCGGGTCCCTCCTGCCAAACAACGGCCAGGGATAACGGGATGCCCACCCGCAGGAGTCGCCGCGTACGGCACCGTGGTCCGCTCCTGCTATACTCTTCCGCGGCCGGACGGTCCGGTTCAAAGCCCGCAGGAAGAACATCATGTCGCTTGTCTTGAGCATAATTGGATGGATATTTTTCGCGCTTGGCATCACAGCGGGGCTGCTTCTGGACCTTGTGGGTCTGTTTGGCAACTGGGTGATTCTGGGAGCCGCCGTTGCGGCGGGACTGTGCAGCGGGTTTCAGCATTTTGGGATCTGGACGCTGCTTTCGCTGGCCGCGCTGGCGCTGCTTGGCGATGTGCTGGAGATGATTGCCGCCGGGTACGGCGCGCGCAAGTTCGGCGGCGGCAAGGGGGCCATATTCGCGTCGCTGGTGGGCTGCATCGTCGGCGCCATCGTGGGCACGCCCTGGTTCCCCGTGGTCGGCACGCTGATAGGCGCGTGCGCGGGGGCCTTTGCCGGCGCGGCGCTGTATGAACTGCTCATCGTGAAAAAGACGGCCGGCGCTTCAATTAAGACCGGTGTCGGCGCCGCGCTGGGGCGCATCGGGGGCGTAATCGTGAAACTTGTCGTGGGCATGGCCATGCTCGGCGTGCTGGCAGCGGGATATTGACGCTCATTTCCCCGGCGTGTGCAGCGTTGCCTTGTCGGGGTCGTAGGCGAGATAGCCGTCCTTCTTGACCACGCCCAACTTCTCATCGAGCCGCGGCAGGAGCGGGTCAGGATCAGTGATGCCCATTTGTTTGCGCACCTCGCGGCGGAGCCACCAGAACCCGGAGTTCCAGGAATACAGGTGGTGGCCGTGGGGCTTGCCGGTCAGGGTGCTGATGGACTCATGGAATGCGGGCATCCAGGCCAACTCCTTTTCCAAACGCCACAGGGTCTTGTCGTCCACCCAGTCGGACGGCATGCCGTGGATCAGACCGTCGAGGTAGTTCGCACCGTCGTTAAGGAACCACGACCCGCCGAACACGTACTCGCCGCTGTGGTCCGGGAGCAGATCGCCGTTGGCCTTGGAGATGACCCGCATGCCGTAGGGCGACTGGATGCGCATGGTCGTCTCCAGATGGCGCTTCACCAGATCGTCGGGCAGCAGCTTCTTGCCGAACACGGCATAGGTGAGCACTTCTCCGTAGAGACTGTCCTGGCCGATGTTGTCCTGCTGTTTCAGGCTCGTGGCGAAGTAGCCGCCGGTCTCGTTGAACATGCGGCGGTACCCGGCAATGGCCTTGTCGATGTCGGCGTCGGTCACGGGGAAGCCCAGTTCGCGCGCCGCCATCAGCGCGCCGCAGTGGAAGCCCTGGTTTGACGACGGCGCATCGTCGTCGTCATAGGGCAACTGGTCGTGATAGGTCTTCATGAAGGCCTTGCCCGGCTCCAGCCGGGGCGGGATGTAGAGCCCGTCGACCTCGTGGTCGCGGATGAAATGGTAGGCGCGCGCGACGGTGCGCGGGTCCGGCGTGCCGCCGGCCTGCTTTACCAGGTGCGACCAGATCAGGAAGTACTGCGCGTTGTCCTCATAATGCACGCGTTCGAAGAAGACGGCCATGTTTGCCTCGGTGTCATACTTCGGGTCGTCCAGGCCCCGGCTCATCCAGAAGCCGTCGCTGACCCACTGCTTCCATCCGTAGCCCACGCCGGAGATGAAGATGTAGTCGCTTTCTGTCCGCATCAGGTTGCGCCGCAGCAGGAGATATGAGGTGTTGCGCAGAATTGCCTCCAGCCCGCAACTGTTGAACCCCTTGGCGTTCGCCAGCGCCAGATGTCCGGCCATTTGGACGCCGTACTGGTCGTGCGCGGGCGACGTGAACAGCCAGCTTGTGAAGGTTTGCGTTTGTCCCGCCTCGATGTGCTGCCATCCGTCGAAGCGCGTTCGGTAGATGTTGGTCGAGTCCACCTCAAAGGGAATCATGACGACGCGCTCCGGCGAGCCGTCGCCTGTGGCGAGGGAGAAGCGGGCCTGCCCGGGGTCGCAGCCTATGAAGCTGCGGTTCTCCCACAAAGCGGGGGAGTCGCCGGCGACGCCGTAAAAGGTGCCGTCAACGAGATAGCCGATCATGGGAAAGGTCTGCCATGAATTGTCGCCGAAACCGGCGCCGGTGCAGCTTGGACTGTACGTCTTTGCTTCGGTCTCCTCCCCCAGGAACGTGCAGCATTTGCCCTTGCCGTTCACGCGCCACGCCATGTCGAGGTAGTACCGGCCATCGGTGGTCGCGGTGACCATGACAGTCCGTTCCAGCAGCCCCGGATTGACTTGCCGCCACGTTTCGGTGAGGCTCAGGCCAGGTGCGGTTCCCCCGTCCAACGTCAGCCGGTCGCCCTTCTGGTCGGTACTGCCATAGCGGATAGCAGTGCGTCCCTGCGGCTGCACCACCACCAACGCCGCGCCGGGTTCGCCCGGTTGCAGCATGGTCTTGCCGCCGTCCGACAGTTGAACCCAATATCCTGCGGCATCGTTTGCCGCCTGCGGCTGCAGACCCGCCAATGCCGTTCCCGCCATCAACGCGACAAGTGCAAAGACTGTACCCATGAATCGCTGGTGCCTCCTGTAGTAGTACCAAGCATAGAGGAACCGGTGCCTCTTTGTCATCCTAAACGAAGCGCAGCGAAGATCTTGTACACGTGTCTGTGTCTTGCGCGGACAAGATCCCTCACTGCGTTACACTCCGTTCGGGATGACAGAACACGGCCGTTCATTTCTTTCTGTCAATCACGAGCAACAGTCCTTTGCCGGGCGCGATCGATATGGCATCCCCCACGGCAAAGTCCGCCGCCGTTTGGAATCCCTCCACCGCTGGCGCGTTCATCGTGCATTCTTCCGCCCTCAATCCGAGCGCCTTCCAGTCGATGGCCAAGTTTATCGACACCGGTTCCTTGGTCCAACTCGCAACGGCCACCAGTAAGGCGTCCTTCTTCTGGTACACCGTTGCCAGAACGTCGTTCCTTCCGGTCTTCACCGGACAGGTCTTGTCCCAGTAGCCAATCATGCGGCTGTCCTGAATCCTGAATGCATCCCATAGTTTCCACAGCGGGCGGGGATCGCCGGAATAGGGATAGCGCGTTGTCATGCCGTAGACCATGCCCCGCCAGGGATTGCCGCCGTCCTGCAGCATCTCGCCCATCACGCCGAAGGGGATGCCGGAGATTTCCACAAGCCAGTAGTCGGGCGTCTCGTTGTAGTCGAACCCCTCACCAAACCAGATGCTGTCCACATAGGGAAGATGCTCCATGTAGAGGTTGGCGCAGTTGGCGAAACCGGCAACGTCGTTGAAATGGTTCCACGAGTGCAGATCGATGAGGCATCCCGGTTTGGCGCGGTCCATGATCTTGCGCGCCCGCTGCATGACCTCGCGGTCAAAGCCGATGTCGTCCATGTAGAGCCCGTCAATGCCCGCATGGCGGATGAGGTAGTCGAGCCCTTCCAGGTAGTAGTTGTGCCAGCGCGATAGGCCCTGTGTGATGATCGCCGCGTCCACGTCGCCGTTTGGCAGAAACTCCTGCCACGCCGGGATGTAATTGGTGCGCAGATGTTCCTGCAACCAGGACCAGCCGCCGCCGGGTCCGTCGGCAAACACCTCCGTCCCAAGGCTGCGCACGGCCCAGAGTTCCGCCATGTGGTTCGATATCTCGCGCAGGGTGTAGTAGATCTTCATCTTCATCCCCGCGTCGTGTGCTTCTTTGGCATACGCGGTCATCTTGTCCATTTGCAGAAACGGATAATTGATGTAAGGGTTGATCTCGTTGCCCTGGTGGATGTTGATGACCGTCGCGCCGGAGGCGGCCGCTTCGGCTACCGGCTTGCAG
>CAIXUF010000295.1 GCA_903922535.1 Candidatus Hydrogenedentota bacterium | reverse complement strand
GTCCACCGCGCGGATCTTGTAATAGTATGTAGTATCCGCGGCAACACCTTTGTCCTGGAACGTGGCGTGGTCGTATTCTCTGACCTTGTATTGGATGCGCGACTCACCGTAACCGCCACTTCTGGGTGGGATGTCGTCGCTGTTTACAGTGCCGGCCAGCGTGTTCGCGTCCGCGGCAAAGCCGGGCTGCGTGCTCCGGTGAATCTCGTAATGCGTGACATCCGGCTCGCAGGCGGTGCGGAACAGCAGACTCACGGAATTGAAACGGTTGCTCAGCGGGGTAACGAGAATGGCGCGAACACCTTCCACGGCCTCCGGCGGGAGGTTCGCCTGTTCGGATGCCGGCGTGGTGGCGGTGGCGACAGTGCTTGGCGTGCCGGGATTGTTTAAGCGGTCAACGGGGACCACCCGGTAACTGTACGCAGTTTCCGGATTGAGGCAACTGCGCAGCCAGCCACCGATGTTCACCCGCGGGCGGTCCGTAAAGCTGCCGGCGGCGGTCTGTCCAATGAAATTCAACTGCGTTGGCGTGCAGTCTGGATTCGTGTCCCGATAGACGTTGAAATGGCTGACGTTTGCGCCGTCGCATTGCCAAGTCAATTCCACCTGCATGTCGGCGGCAGCCCTCGCAGCCAGGCCGGACACGGTGGTCGGACTTGTGGCGCAGGAAACACGAACGGTCTTGACGCCGAACTTCGGAATCGTGACCTTGAATGCGTTGTCAGTGACTGGATAGGACTCGGATCGGTCATTCTCAATCAAAGACGTGGCGATGGCGCGTTCAATCTTGGGCAGCATTGGAAGGGACACCGTGGCGCTTGTCTCTTTTCCGGCACTCTCGGTGAGGCGGATGATGAAGCCACGACCGTTCGTTTCCGCCGCTTTGATGACGCTGCACATTACATTTGGCGGATCCACCGTCATAAAGCTGCCGCTGGCCGGCAATGTGCCGGGATTCCTGCCGTCGGCACGCCACGCCAGCAAGGGCTGCAGCACACTGCGGCCAAAGCGGTCCGCGCCGCCAGACTCCCAGCCGCCTGCATGGCTGCGCAACGCCCATTCGAAAGCGACAGGTCCGCGCTGGTCCGCGGCGATGTTCACATCAAACATGTTGTTCAGCAAATACAGGTAGAGCCGACTGTGCTCTGGATACGCCTGGTCGCGCTTGAAATGGTCTTCCCGGCCACTGGTGATGGGTGAGGAAGTCGGCTCGCCATAGCATACGAGGCTGCCCTCGATTGGGCTGACCGTGACGCCGTACTGGTCGTTGGACAAATCAGTGAAGCTTCGGATGGCGTAATGGTCGGTGGCGCTGCCCTCGAACTGCTGCCGGTAAGGCTCGATCACGGCGCCGGGCAGTTCGTGGTGGATCGTGAAATTGGGGATTGCCAGCGGCAGCGCAACAAACACCGCCTCATGCTGCAGGGGGAACAGGCCGCCGAAGGGCGATTTGTCCATCCAGATGCCAAAGTACACCCGCGGCAGCGCATGGTAAAGAATGACCTTCTGTTTGAGCTGATTGACGCCGCAGGCCTTGCCGGTCAAGGTCAACACGTCGGCGACCGGACCGCGTGTAACCGACACGTCATCGGCTTTCTCCATGCGGCTCCAGACCGAGTCGTAGTCCACCCCGTTCGTTTGGGTGCGAAATTCATAGAGGTACTCGTTGAATCCGTGAGGGGCATTGGGTTCCACCAGTTCGACGCCAATCGTTTTGTCGAACAGGCTGGTGATGGTGCCATTCATTGGATTGAACTGGAGTCGGTAATAGCGGTTCTCCAGGGCGCCTGTGCCGGCAGCCACTTCGGCGCGGGACCCTTCGGTCAAAGAGTAGGTCTTGTAGCCGGTGGCTGGCACATCCGTGGCCACGAACACCGTGGAACCGTCTGGCAGCCGCTGCACGGCGGGTGTCTCGCCGGTGACCGCATCCATGGGGACAAGCCCGTCCGGTATGTCCGCATGCACGACGTCGGTCCGCTGGTGCGGCAGGGGGTTGAAGACAATCAGATTCTTCTCTCCTGTGCGGGTGATGATGCCGGCGAGCTGTTGCGTGGCCTTCGCAAATACCTGCTGCTGATAGTCCGCGGCTTCGGTGACCATCTCGCGGTTCTCTTCAAGTTCTGTCTCGTACCAGGCCATATCGCCGGTGGGAGTTGCTTTTGCGTTGGTGTGCTCGAAGTATTGGAGCAGGCGGTGATAGCTCTGAAAAAGGTTGACCCATTGGTCGCCGCCGCCGGCAAGGGCCTGCGCCATGCTCGCCAGCGTCTCCGTGGCCGGCAATGCTTCGCTGAGCCGACGGGCCTGGCCGGTGGTGCGGGCGGTGGCGTAGTCTTGGTCGGACCACTGGTTGTTGGCGTCGGCAGCGAAAGTCTTTGTCTTGGCCGGGTCCGCCTGCGCCGCAATGGCGTCGAAGAACATGTCCATCGTGGCGCACACCATCCGCGGCCAGGCCCACTTGGCGTTCCACGCGTGTATCTGATTCGCGAAATTCCGCGTGGCCAGTTGGAAATCCGTGCCTTCTTGAAGCAGGAGAATGTCATAAGGGCAGTTGGCCCCCAGTTGGCTGATGGATTTCTGGATGTACTCCTCACTGCCGTCGCCGGGTCCGTCACCGGCATACCCGCCGTAGGCCGTTGACCGTGCAAGCAGATGTCCGCCGGCGCCGGGTCCCTGCCACAAGAACACCGGCTCCGATTCGGCGGGCCGCAGGCAGTGGCCGCAGCCGTTGTAGCCATGGAAGAAATACGACAATCCCGCTTCCGCGCCGAATGTGGCCAGCGGCCAGGTTACGCCGATCACATCGTCATTTTGCATGGTCTTGCCGGGCTGGACGCCCAGCAGGTCCACGGCATGCCGGCCGCTCATGTAGAAAAGGCGCGCCATGAGTTCATGGCTCAACTCCTCGGTGTTGGCGGTGTTGTGAAGCCCCCCAAGTCCAATGCGGTTTTCGCGAATGCGCCCGGCCAGTTCACGCGCCGCGTCCTTGCCGTTGAAACTGATGAAACTGGTGATTGGTTCGCTGGTCTCGATGTTGAACCGGTACTTGTCTTCGTCGGGCCAGCCGTCGGTTTCACCGCAGAACCGCAGCGGCAACAGAATGTTCTCATGGCGAATGGAGGTGCGCAACCGGTGCGGGTAATCACCGAAGCCCAAATCCTGGTGACTGTAGGACACGCAGTAGAACGTCCATTTCTTCTGCGGTTGCCACGTCTGTTCCCAGGAGGCCACGGGCTGCGGGCCGCCGTCCACGAAAAGGTCTAGCTTTAATTGCGCCGGCGTGGCGATGTCCGGCAGCAGAATTGTCTTGACCTGGCTTCCGGCGGCGAGTTCTCCCAGTTCTTGGTCCCTGGACGCTTGTCCAGCCATCGCAACCCTGAGGCGTGCGGCCTTCGCCGACGCCACGTTGTCCAGATGCAGGCGTGCCTGCTGCAGCAGGGGCTGTTCCGCAACGGGCTTCGGAAAAAACGGCATCGCATCCAGGCCGGTAATCTCCGCGCCCGCTGCCGACACCAACGCGAACAGCAAACAAAGAATCATCGCCGCTTTCAGTTTCATGCGTTTCATTCCTGTTTTTGCCACGGCCCTTTCACTTGTCAACCATTCCCAAATCAATTCCTGGCCACCCGTAGTCTTGCGCCAACGCACCACGAAGAATGCCTTGCCGGATTGCTGGATGGGTATTCTCAGTATTTCGCAAGCCCGGTGCCCAGCATAAACTCCGGCATCACATGAAAGAGCTCCCTTCGGCGGAAGGGTTCTGTGCAGTGGCGCGCGGCAGCACCTGAAACCGGAGGTGCGTTCAGCCCCTCGGCGGCCTTGTATTGCGCCACGGCTTCCGCGCGACGCCGCATAAGGTCCAGGCAGCGGCCCGCCCACACATGCGCCTCCGCCCGCATCAGCGGATCGGGGCAGTTTAACTCCGCATTTCGCATCAGCAAGGGCAGCGCCTGCGTATACTTCCTGTCTTTCAAAAGCAGAACGCCCGCCATCCGTGGAAAGACGGCCTCATCGGGCATCTGTTCCGCGCCGCGCCGCAGATGGAAGACGGCCTTGTCGCTGTTCAGATTGTCCACGTATTCCGACCACGCCTGCTCGTATTCATTCATGGCCGCGCGCTCGGTTTCGTCGAGTTGTCCGGCACCGGGCAGGTCGGCGATATCGTAATGCTCGGCATCGCCGTCCAGCAAAGCGGACAGGCGAAAACCGCGGAACCGGTCAGCGTGGCACACGGGCAAGTCTCCATGGGCGAGCCAGAGCGTGTCGTCATCGGGGCTCAGGACCATGCTTTGCACGTTGTGCGCGGCGGCGACGGTGTTGCCGACAAGGACCTTGCGGTGCTCATAGGGGTTCATCCGGTCGCTAAGAATCAAGGGAACGTCCTCCGCCGTCAGCACGCCCCGTTTCTCCGCCAAGTTCTCGGTGACGCGCTGAAAGCGGGCGCAAGAGTCATTTCGCCACGGATAGGGCCCGACCTCAAGGCGCTGCATATCCTCCGTGGTGTAGTGGTTGGTGCGGACCAGCACCCCGTCCTTCGGCCGGACGACCTCGGCGTGATTTGCCGAATATCCGACCACCGCGGCCTTGCGCGCCTTGGTGTCCACGACAAACAGGGAGAGCCCGCAGATGCGGGGCTTGGCGGTGATGCATGCGACGGCATCGTCCAGTGTGCCGCATTCGGCGAGTATGTCATGGACTATCTTGAAAATCGGCGCGCCCTTGATGCGCACGTCGCGCGGGAAATTTGAGTGGAGTCCCACGAACAGCCCGCTTTCGTTGAATCCCTGCCCGCTGGCCGAAACACCGAGGGCACCGAGCCAGCAAAGACGCTGGCCCCGCTTCGGATGCATGACAATGATGGCGTTGTTCGTGTTCCAGACGCCGCGGCCAAAAAAGTCAAAGTTGCGGCCGATAATCTGCTTTCCGTCCTTTGTCGCGTAGCCGCAGGCAAAGAATGCCGAGCATGCGGGGGGCGGGGCCAGGGCGCCAAAACTGTACGCGGCCAGATAGTGGAAAATGTCGGGCACAAGGAAGAGCCGCTCCGCCATGGCGGGGGGAAGGCCATAGGCCTCCGCCAGCGCCCCCAGGTGCGCGCGCAGGTCTTCGCCTAGCCCACCCCGGTTGCGCAGATGGAAAGTGCCCTTGAGCAGACCGGCGATGGGGGCCGCCAGGGACGGCACCGCATGGGCGACGAGTTTCCTCACAAGCTGGTTCAGGTATTGCGGCACGACGTCGCCGCAGGTTGCCAAAGCCAGTTCGCCGTGCTGTCGGCCCATCTCCGCGTAGCTGCCCCGAAGATGGGCGATATAGATGCCCTTCCGCCGAACGAGTGTGCCTCCGGAGCGTTCAACACTCAGTTCCCCGGGTGCCAGTGCGTTTAAGGTTGACATTGTTGCGGGCACTCCTTTTGGCGGCACTCAAACGGGTTGGCACCTCCGCACTGGCGGCGCCAACCCGTTCCAATTGTATTTCACACGGCGTGTTCAACGCCCTTTTCGAAATCAGGGCTCCACATTTGTGACCATCCAGACGCCCTTTTCCTTGGCACCCCCGAAATTGAGTGTGAGGGAACCAAAGCTGCCGCTGGCGGTCACGGGAGACACCGTGGCCTTGTCACCGGTAACGACCGTCTTGGCCTCAGACAGGCTTATTTCGATCCCGTCCAGGAAACCGGCGTCCGAGGCATTCTTGAGGTAATCCAGCAGGTCATTCCGGTTGCCCACCACGCCGCTGTCGAAGTTCGGGGAAACGAAGTTCTTGAAGGCGTCAAAGTTCTTGGCCTTGATGGCCGCGATGCCCTCCTGGATGCGCTTCGAGACCAGTTCCTGGTCTGTGGGACCCTTGGCCGTGGTGGCGCATCCGGCCGCAAGCAGGGCAACCACACCAATCATCACACACAACACGGCAATCTTTTTCATCGTCGGTCTCCTTTCGCGCAATTTGCGTTTGTTGGGCCAGGTTGACCCCGGTCGCAGCCGGAGGCGTCTTGCGGACATGCATGTTCACGGTGCCGCAGGCAACCTTGTCCATGCCGTAATTGACTCTTTGTACCGGTTAGGCTATAGTGCCAAATGAAGAACGTTTAGAATACAGTGTATTCATTGTGAACGGCGTTCACGAGGCATTATGAAACAGGCCGCTGTTGAATATCAACCCTCTGTCTGGGAACTGCGCCGAGAGCGGGAACGGCTGGAGATGACCGAGCGCATCATGGATGCCGCACGGGAGATGTTCGTGCGCGACGGCTATGAGGCTGTTACACTGCGCAAAATCGCCGAAGCCGTCGAATACTCTCCCGGAGCCATCTATAAGTACTTCCAGGACAAGCAGTCCCTGGTTTCGGCAATTATCCGCAAGGACTCACAGGACCTTCGGCAACACCTGCTCGAATGCCAGACGCAGGAAGACCCCCTTGAACGGCTGGTTGAAATGGCGCGGCGTTACGCGACCTGGGGCATGATGCATCCCAACCACTATCGCCTTATGCTTGTGCCGCCGCCCGCTTGGGCCGACCAGGACAGGGAACTGCGGATTCAGGAGCAAACGCCATTGGAACAGGAGGCGCTTTCCGTTCTTTATGTCATCGTTAAAGACGCCATGGAGCGCGGCCTCCTCAAAGAGAAATACACCGAACCGGCGCTTGTCGCAGCCACTTTGTGGGCCGGAATTCACGGAGTTGTCCTGCTTGAGATCACCATGACGCCCAAGGACAGAACCCTGCTTGGGGGGATGGACACGCGCTTTGAGGCGCGTTTCGACACACTCAAGGAAGTTTTCATGGACGGCTTCCTAATAGACAGGAAAACAAACTTTCGTCCTGGTGGAAAACAGAAAAGATGACAGATTAAGCCATGCGGCCGCATGGCAGGAACAGACAAGGAGCTTCTGAAGGCAATCTCACGAATTGCCCGCAGAGGAGCGTTGGGCCGTGCGCGTAAGATACCGTTCCGAGGTTCAAAACAACAGGAGTTCTGCAATGTCAACAAATGGCGCGTCTGGACAGGGAAAATGGGCCATCACCGTGCTGCGCTGTGCCATAGGCTGGCATTTCCTCTATGAGGGGCTGGCGAAGATCGTTTCGGGGCATTGGACGGCAAAGGGGTACCTGGAAGGCGCCGTGGGGCCGCTGGCCGGTTTCTATCACATGATGGCCTCCTCGGCACCGGTCATGACGGCGGTGGACGCGCTGAACATGTATGGACTGACCTTCATCGGGCTGGCGCTGTTTGCCGGTGTGGCCATTCGTGCCGCGTCCGCCTCCGGCATTGTGCTTCTGGTGCTCTACTATTTTGCCTATCCGCCGTTTGGGGACATGTCCTATGCCGCCACGGACGGCAGCATCTTCCTGGTCAACAAGAATGTCATTGAGGCACTGGGCCTGGCGTTGCTGCTGTTTGCCGGACACCAGGGCTACGGCCTCTACGGGCTGGCCGGTTCATGCAAAAAAAGGACCGCTGCCGCCGCGGACGACGCTCCGACGACCACCCGGCGGGAGGCGCTTAAACACGTCGCCACGCTTCCGGTCCTGGGGGTCATGGGCTACGAGGCGTCCACACAACTCCGCAAGGGCGGGGTGGATGCCTTCTCCGGGGCAACGCGGAAAATCGTCGTGCCGACCATCAAAGACCTTGCCGGGACACTGCCCAAGGGGAAGCTTGGCAAATTCGAGATCAGTCGGCTGGTTATGGGCGGAAACCTGATCGGTGGCTGGGCCCATTCGCGCGACCTGATTTACGTGCCGTCCCTCTCCCTGGCATACAACACGGAACAGAAGATTTTTGAAACCCTGATGCTGGCGGAAAAGGCGGGCATCAACGCCATCAACATCGGCTGGCCCTCCAATCCGGTGCTTCAGAAGTACAAAAAGGTCACGGGAAGCAAGATCACAGTCATTTCCCAGGTCGCCCCCAACATGGAAAAGAACGACTACTTCTGCGAGATCAACGCGGCCATTGACTGCGGGGCGGACATCCTTCAGATTCAGGGAAACTGGACCGACACGCTGTCGCGGGACAACAAGTTTGATGTTATCGTCAAAATGCTGGAGAAGATGCGAGGCCAGGGGTATGTTGCCGGTTTGGGTGCGCATTCCGTGGAGGGTCTGGTGCGCTGCGAGGAGCAGGGAATCATCCCGGATTATTACATGAAGACCTTGCACCACGACCGCTACTGGTCAGCCCATCCGATGGAAAACCGCACTTCCTATGAAGTGATGGGCGGATGTTCCGACGACCACAACAAATTCCACGACAACATGTTCTGTGCCTTCCCCGAAAAGGATGTGGCGTTTGTGGAACGCACCAAGGTCCCCGTCATGGGGTTCAAGATCCTCGCCGCCGGCGCCATTCAGCCGAAAGACGGATTCAATTGGGCGCTGCAGCACGGCGCGGACTTCATCTGCGTGGGCATGTTCGATTTCCAGGTGGTCAACAACGTCAACACCGCAATCGATGTGCTGGCCAACCTCAAAGACCGCAAGCGCGAATGGTATGGCTAGGGTTCTGGTTCGCGTTTATATCCAAATTCTTCCAACATTTGCAGGAATGACAGCATGCGGAAGATCTTCCTTGTCCTGCTTTGCCTGAGCGGCACGGCGCTGGCTGTCGGAGGCGGTGACGGCAACCCCGAACTCAAAACCTGTCAGGCATCCCTGGACCACTGGCGGTCACTGCGTGTCGGTGCATTCATACACTGGACCCCCTATGTCCTGGCATCGGACCCGCAGGCCCTGTCCGGGGGCTTTGACAAGCTCTATAAGAAGTTCACCGCGGAACAGTTCAACGCCGATGAATGGATGCGGATGTTGAAAGCGTTCGGATTCAGATACCTGGTCTACACAACCAAGCACGGCGATTCCTGCTGCATGTGGAACACCGGGGAAACCGACTACAACGTCATGAATTCGCCCATGCGGCGCGATGTGGTTGGAGAACTGGCCGCCGCCTGCAAGAAACAGGGCGTGCCCTTCTGCCCCTATTATGCGCTGCATAACGACAGCCAGAACCATCCGGATTGGACCAGCGAGGCGGACCCGGAAACGGGAAAACCCGACTACAAAGCCCGGACAAAGCCCGGGGATGCCGCAGGATATTATCTTGCCCCGAATCAAACACCGGATTTTGACCGCTATTTCGCGCATGTCAAAGCGCAACTGAAGGAGCTTTCGGACAACTACGGCCCCTTTCTGGCGTGGTGGTTTGACCAGAGGTGCGCCACGCTGAACCACAAGTACGGC
Source organism: Candidatus Hydrogenedentota bacterium (assembly GCA_903922535.1). The sequence continues at coordinate 187 of CAIXUF010000295.1, read as the reverse complement.
ACGGAACTTTATGCGCACCTCAGAAAGCTTCAGCCGGACGTGCTCGCCAGCAACAGGGTGGACACCCCCTTTGACAGGGGACTGGACAATCCAACCTGGTTTGTGACCGAAGCGAAATCGGCCGGGGACTATGCGGTGTCCGAAATCAACATACCCCGCTTCAACCGTGACATTCCCTGGGAATACT
>CAIXUF010000294.1 GCA_903922535.1 Candidatus Hydrogenedentota bacterium | reverse complement strand
GGTCGGGCTGGGGAAATTCCCCGGTGGCCACGATGCCCTCGCTTTTGTAGCCGATGTCGACAAGGACGCGGTCCTCGCCAATCTCGACGACGCGGCCGCGGACGACCTCGCCTTCTTTGAAGTTCTGGGGAGCTTCGCCCAGCAGCGATTCCATGCTCGCCATGGCGAGTTGCTGCTCCAGTTCGTCCTCCAGGTCCGATTGGACGCCCACAGCGCCCTCTTTGAAAAACACTTGTTGTTTACTCATTGCCAACAGCTCCTTGGTGAAAAAAAATGAGCCGCGAAAAGCGGCACTTGTGGTATTGTACCAATCACTTAGCTCATTAATCAAGGTCGGGGTGGCCGAGCGAACAGGGCGGGCAGGGGTCCCGCCGCGGATACAGTATCTACATGGCGAAGGATGATTCGGACAGCCTCGACGATCGCCGGGCCTGGGAACGGCGCCGGATGGTCGAGGACCAGATTGCCTTCCGGGGCGTGCATGACCCGCGGGTGCTCGAAGTGCTGCTGGCCATACCGCGGCACCGCTTCATTCCCGGAGAGGACCGGCCGGACGCCTACGAGGACCGCCCTGTCCCGATTGGCTGCGGGCAAACCATCTCGCAGCCCTACATGGTGGCGATCATGACGGAGTGGCTTTGCGTCGCGCCCGGAGACCGGATACTCGAGATCGGCACCGGATCGGGCTACCAGACGGCGGTGCTGGCGCGGCTGGCGCGGGAAGTGGTGACCGTGGAACGCCATGCGGCCCTGTCGGATACGGCGCGCAAGCTGCTTCAGGCCATGGAGTTCGACAATATTGAGTTTGTCGTGGGCGACGGGTCCCTGGGGTGGCCCGAGGGGGCACCCTATGACGGGATACTGGTCACAGCGGGTGCGCCGCGCATACCGCAGGCCCTGCTGGACCAGCTTGCCGAGGGGGGCAGGCTGGTGGCGCCTGTTGGAAACCGGGAGGAGCAGCAGCTCGTCCGGGTCACCCGGCAGGGCGGCCAGTTCAAGGAAGAGCCCGGTATCGGCTGCCGCTTTGTGCCGCTGCTGGGCACGGAAGGTTGGCCGGGAACGGCGTGACTTTGGATAACGGCAGTTGGGCCGGCCATGACGGCAGTTGGGGTATGGACGGTATGGACGGGGCCAAATTGCATTCTGTTCTCCAATTTGAAACAATATATCACCTGAACGGTAGAAATATAGTCTTGGGGAAAGACGTTACATTCAATAGTGAATGGTGGATTAAAGCGATGGGAATCGCACAGGGTTACGACGATGATGGATGTGAAGGAAAACGGACTCAGCACCTACCTGACGGAAATCTCCAGGATTCCGCTGCTGTCGGGTTCTGAGGAACTGCGGCTCGCCCGTGCGCTGAAGAAGGGCGGCACCGTGGAACAGGAGGCGCGCAAGCGGCTGATCTGCTCCAACCTTCGTCTCGTCGTCAGCATCGCCAAGAAATATCTGTACTACGGGCTGCCGCTGCTCGACCTGATCGAGGAGGGCAACCTGGGGCTGATGCGCGCGGTGGACCGTTTTGACCCGGAGCGGGGATGCAAGTTCTCCACCTACGCCACGTGGTGGATACGCCAGGCGGTGACCCGGTCGCTGTCCAACCACGGGCGCACGGTGCGCATCCCGGTGTACATCACGGACAACCTTGCGAAGTACAAGAAGGTTGTCGAGGAGCTGTACATCAAGTCGGGCCAGCAGCCGAGCGGCGACGACATTGCAGCGGCCATGGGCGTGAAACTGAGCGAGGTGCGCAAGCTGGAGACCTTTGCGGACACCATCTCCCCCATGGAGAGCACGTCCCAAATCGAGACGGGCATGGGCCGCAGCATACCCGAGGGCTTTGAGCCGCACCGCCGGGACGGCGCGCTGGAGCAAATCGAGCGCGATCAGCAGATGGAAGAACTGCTCGGCCAGCTCAGTCCTCGCGACGCGAACATCGTGCGCTTCCGGTACGGGCTGGACGACGGCACGGCGCATACGCTAGAAGAAACGGGACGTCAGTTTGACCTGACCCGGGAGCGCATACGCCAGATCGAGAAGGATGTCATGCGGCGGCTGCGCGAGTTCGCGGGAAAGAATAAACAGGACTACATTCACTCGTGAGAGGGTCTAGGGTCTTGGGTCTAGGGTCTAGTGAGACAGGGGGGGATGGATTCTTTATAGTTGCAGGATCTAAACAATGGTTTCTAGTGAACGAAAAGTTGCCATGGACCGAAGGGAGTTCCTGCATCGGGCGGGGACGGCGACGCTCGCAGCGGGCGGTGTGTTCAGCATTGGCCGGGCGCAGGCGGAGACTCCCGGTCGGGTGATCATGCTGGGTTTCGACGGCGTCGAGCCGCGGGTGATCGAGGAAATGCTGGGCCGGGGGGAACTGACCAACCTTGCCAAGCTGCGCGACCAGGGCGGGTTTTATGATCTTGCCTCCAGCATCCCGCCGCAGTCGCCGGTGGCGTGGAATTCTTTTGGCACGTGCAAGAATCCGGGCGGGCACAACATCTTTGACTTCGTCCGCCGCGACCCGCGCGGCAAATTCGGTCCGTCGCCCTACGTGGGCACGGGCAGACTGGACCCGCCCAAGTTCGGCCCGGACGGCACCGTCACCGCCCCGGCCCAAGGGCTGAACTACCGCAAGGGGACCCCGTTCTGGTCTGTGGCGGACGCGCAGGGCCGCAAGTCCAAGATCATCAACGTGCCCTTTGTGTTCCCCGCGGACAAGCTCAAGAACGGGTTCATGATCTGCGGGCTGGGCGTGCCCGATTTGCGGGGCACCACCAGCACCTACTTTTCCCTGTCGGACACCTTTGACGATGCGCGGCTGAAGGCGGACATTTCCGGCGGCCAGCGCGCGCGGCTCAGTTTTGACGGCGCGGGGACGGCGGTGTTTTCCGCGCCCGGACCGCGCAACACCCAATACGCGTTCGGCGACCCGCGCGCCTATGCCAAGTCCGACATCCGGTTCCAGGTGGACCGCAAGGGCGGCCGGGGCAAAGCCGAATCGGGCGGAAAGAGCGTCGAACTTGTTCCCGGCCAGTGGTCCGAATGGCTGGAACTGCATTTCCAGGTCACGGGCAAGTACACCGTGGAGGGCGTCACGCGTTTCTACCCGTTTGAAATCAGCGAGACCGCCGTGCGCGTCTACATGGCCTGCATGCAGTTTCACCCGAAAGCGCCCTATGTGCCCTTCACCGCGCCGGACGACTTTTCCGCGGAAATCGCGGAACGCTTCGGCCTGTTCAAGACGGTGGGCTGGTCCTTTGACACCCACGCGCTGAGCCAGGGCGACCTCGACGAGGACGCCTTCCTCAAGGATGTGGAGCAGACAATGGCGTGGCACGAAAAGCTGACGCTGGACGAGCTGGACCGGGGCGGCGCGGATTTGTTCATCAGCGCCTGGACTGCCACGGACCGCGTGGGCCATATGTTCTGGCGGTTCCGCGACCCCAAGCACCCGATCTACGACGGCGGCGCGCCCGAGCGTTTTGCGAAGGCGCTGGAAATGACCTACAAGAAGGCGGATGAGATTACGGGCAAGGTGATGGCGCGAATCAAAGAGGGCGACACACTGTTCGTTCTGTCCGATCACGGCTTCGGCACGTGGCGGACCGGTTTCGATTTGAATGCATGGTTGCGGGACAACGGATACCTGGCCGTGTCGGACCCCGTCAAGGCGGCGGGCGGTTTCCTGCTGGGCATTGACTGGGCCAAGACCAGGGCCTATTCCGTCGGCATCAGCTCGCTGTACCTGAACGTGCGCGCCCGGGAGACGGCCGGCATCGTTGACCCCGGCGCGGCGGACAAGACGGCCGCCGAACTGCGCGACAAGCTTTTGCAGGTCAAGGACCCGGCGACCGGACAGGCGGTGTTCACCGATCTGCATCTGCGGACGGTGTACAAGGGCGAGGCGGTTGCGGACGCGCCCGACCTGTCCCTTGGCTACAACACGGCCTACCAGAGCGGCAAGAACTGTGCCCTGGGCGGGGTGGGGGACAAGCTCTTCTCGCCCAACGATGACAAGTGGAGCGGCGAGCACGCCTCCACGGAATACACGCTGTGTCCGGGAATGCTCTTCAGCAACCGCAAACTCGCCAAGGACAAGCCGCACATTCAGGATCTTGGCGTCACAGCGCTCAAGCTTATGGGCGCGGATGTGCCCGGCGATTACGAGGGCGACAAGATCGTGTGAGGGCGGCAATTGAGGGGGGGTACCGCAGCGAGAAGACGGTGCGCTCCGCTCCGCTTCGCTTCGCCGCACCCTACAATCACAACGCTTGATCCCAGGAGGCCGACGGGGATGCTTCCGCCTTCGCGGGAGCGACGGGCGCTTTCACCCCAATCGCCGGATAAGCGGGTTACGCGAACGGCGGGCCACGGAAGTGGCGCGCCCCGGGTGCTGGATGGCGGAAGAGGCGGAATGGCCGCCCCCTCGCCCATACCCCGCCAATTTCGCCAGCCTCTCGTTCCCGTCGCCTGCAACCCGCCCGTATGGCCGGCGTCCCACCGGCCTTGGCCTTCCGACTCATCCCGTCCATCCTCTCAATTTCGCCTATTGTCGTTTTCCGGGTCGATCCCACTGTCTGCCATCTTCTTGTTTTCTTTCGCAGAAGTTCATAATGCGCTATCGGCAAGTCATTTGGTCCAAAGCAGATAGCGTGATTGGTCCCCTATGCGTTCTCTGCGATCTTTGCGGCAAATTCCTTTTGAACCGCATAGAACGCAAAGATCGCAGAAAAAATGCCTCACAACGTGTGTGCGTCTTGGTTCTTTTCCTTTTCCGTGTAATTCAGTGAATTCCGTGGTTACAAGTCTTCGGGCTTTTCCTTTGGTTGCGGCTCTGCTGCTCCAAGTATTCCGTGGTCAAGAATTCTTCTCCGGTTCGGGCTCGGCCGCGTCCACTTCATCCATGTCCAATTTCCTCTTGGACAGCATGCCATCGTGTTCCAGCGTTCCCGACTCCCAGATGCGCGTCCGGCAACTACCGCAAAGCACTTTGGTCCAACGGGTCGCCTACAACGCATTGTGACCGGCGTTGCACGCGTCACAGGGCGAAGAAACAAAGTTTGCTTGACTCCCCAGGCAGGAAGTTGTAGCATTATTCTTGCCGGATCCGCGCGGGGCAGTATTCAGGATGCGGTCACGGAAAGGTTGGTTTGTGGAGGTTGACTGGTGCGAAGTCACGGACGAGGCGCAGATTTCATCGAAGCAGAATCCCAACGGGCGACGTGTGTCAGAGGGATCGCGAATTCCCGGATGAACCGGATAGAACAGCCTTGGGTGCTTTCCGTAGGGTGCCCGCAGCGGAGCGGAGCGCACCGTATTGGCCCCCGGAAGCCGACCGACGCTCCCGCCTTCGCGGGAGTGACGGGCGCTCCCAGTAACCACAGAACATTTTGGCGCAGAAACAATACAGGGGTACAGGACCATGCGCATGATCGGTGTTTCTTCCTTTTCCTTCATTGCCCGTTCCGTTCTGCTGGGCGCTGTCCTTGAGGGGATGGCCCTCACGGCGTCGGCCGACCCGGTCGTGTCCAATGTCACCGCCGCGCAGAAGACCGACGGCACCGGCCGGGTGGACATCACGTACACCCTGTCCGGCGTCTTGAACACGGCCATGGTCAGCGTGAGCTTTTCGAATGATGACGGCCTGCATTGGAACGTGCTCCCGACGGAGGCGCGGCTCAGCGGCGATGTCGGACCCGGCATGGTCAACGGTGTCGGCAAACATATCCTTTGGGACGCCTCGCGTGAGCGCGTCGGGATGTATTGGCCGAAAACACGCGCCCGTGTCACGGTCGGTGAAATTGGGCAGACGCTTGCCGTCACGCTTCCTGGCGGTGTGCTGCTGGAAATGGCGCGCATCCCCGCCGGGAACTTTGAAATGGGTTCCGCCTATGACCCGGGATACAGTCAGTCCAATGAAACGCCGGCCCATACCGTCACCATTCCCAGTGAATTTCAGATGGGCAAATATGAGGTTACGCAGGCCCAATGGAATGCGGTCATGGGCAGCGTGCCTGACGGTCAGACCCAAACGGGCCTAAATTATCCCGTGGCCATGGTTTCTTGGACCATGTGCCAGTCTTTCCTCACCGCACTAAACGCCTTGGGACTGGGTGCCTTCCGCCTGCCCAGCGAAGCCGAATGGGAATACGCCTGCCGCGCCGGATCCAACACCCAGTGGTCCTTTGGCAATGACGAGGCCCAACTGGTGGACCACGCATGGTATACCGTGAACTCCGGCAATACGGTGCATATCGTGGGCACCAAGTCGCCCAACGCCTTTGGGCTTTACGACATGTACGGCAACGTGTTGGAATGGGTGCAGGACTGCTATCACGCCACCTATGCCGGCGCGCCCACCAATGGCAGCGCGTGGGAAAGCCCCACGGACATACGCGGGCTGCTTCGCGGCGGCGGCTGGAACTACAGCGTCCTCGACTGCCGGTCGGCCGCCCGCAACTACTGCGGCCTGGACGGCGCATTCAACTGCTTCGGATTTCGCGTTGTGCGGACCCCGTAACCGGTGCCAAGACTTTGTGGGACAACCGTCCTCGGCTGTCTTCGCTGAGTCCATAATTGGGACTGTCAGGCGAGGGCACCTGACCTATATGGCCGCGAGTACAACGACAGCGAAAGGATTTGGACGATGGGCTTGATGTCAAGGGTGCTTCCCATGGCGCTGGCACTCCTTGTGCTGCTGCACCGGGTCGCCTGCCCAGCCTCCGCCGATTCGCCCGCGTTCCTGCTGGACACCCGCCTGCCCGGCATTTCCGGGTCGGGCGTGTCCAAAGCCTTTACGTTCGACACCCGCGAGGTATATGTGACGGTGCGCGACGGCATTTCACCCGCCTTCGTGTTCGATACGCGCAAAGCGAGTGTGCCGGTGCTTGAAACGCCCCTGCCCGAAGCGCAGAAACCCCAATCTACCCCGCTGGGTTCAACGTATTTCCAGGTGTGGGTGCCTGACGGGCTGGGCAGCGGTAAATTTAAGCAGGCAACCACTCTCGACCCCGCCAAACGGCTGTATGTTATCGCCCATGGCTGGGATCCCCTGGTGTGCGCGATACCGATGGTGTGCAGCGAGGCGGAGGACTGGATGGACGCAATGGGGGCCGCGCTGACCCGGCGGGATCCCGACGCCACCGTCTTCCGATGGAACTGGAAAGCAGACGCCGGCGGGTTGCTTCCACCCTCATCCGCTGTTGCGGGACAGGGCGTCAATCTCGCAGACGCGCTGATCAAGGCCGGAGGGGCGGAGTTGCCCGGTCTTCATTTCATCGGCCACAGCCTGGGTGCGGGCGTGGTGACCTGCGCCGCAAAACGGTTCATTGAGAAGGCCCCCATCCAACCGCCCATTCGGGTCACGCTGCTCGACCCGCCGGAAAAGAGGCACTGGGCGGTGCTGGCAAGCGGCTACGCCGATGAGGCCGCATTCCTGTTCGTTCTTGGTCCCATGGCCCTTCTGCTGAGCAACAGCGGCCCGCTGAATCTGCAGGATGAAATCACCTTCCTGGCGGGGCATGGTGTCTCCATTGACAACTACACCAGCGAAGTGGGGATGAACTATGCCAACTCCGAAAACTTCTGGCTGAAGAGCGCCGCCGATGTCGGGATACTGAATTTTTCAACACCCGGCACCGTGACGGACCACAGCTTTGCGCCGTGGTGGTTTGTTCACAGCATTGATTCCCCGCCCAGTTCCGTGGATTCCCTTTACCGCTTGAAGGACTACTTCTTCTACTTCCAGACGCCCGGAGACCAGACGGCGTTTTGGAACGGCGTGGGCGCTGCCGGATACAACTTCGAATTCACCCGTTCCGTTGCAGGCACACCGATAACCTATCCCACGAAAACCTCATGGACCTGGTACACGCTTATTGACTTGCCGCTGCTTGATCCTTTTGCCTGGCTTACAGGCACACGGCAGAATGACGATTCGTACACGCTGTTGTTCCGCGATGAAAACCAGAGCCTGCTGGGCGCGGCAACCCCCATGCCCCTTTATCGGCGGACGGGCTATTACCCGTACCTTCTTACGCAGTACACACCGGCGAGAACCCAGCGGGCCGCGCTGTCGAACAACCTGCAGGCGAGCACGTCGAATTCGTCCACCAACGTCCTGCTTACGGATGATTTCGACGCGCCGGAACTCTGGAGCGCCGAGGGGCAGGCGCAGGTGCAGTACTGGAAAATGACACTTGACGCCGCGCCGAAAACCTATGCCTACCGGACCATGGTCCTGCCTGAGAATGCCGACAAATTACAGTTCACCTACCAGTTTCTCAAGGGAACGCCGACCGACACCCTGTCCTGTTTCATCAACGACACGCCGTTGTGTTCGCTGGAGTGCGGTTCCCTTTCGCCCGAGTCGGAAACGCCCTGGCTCGACATACACGCATGGGCGGGGCAGGAAGTCCGCATCACCTTCCTGCTGTCAAGTGTCCCGGCGGAGGATGTGCACACCACCCAGGCCGCCGTAAGTCATCTGGTCATCGCCGAAGAGGTGGTTGATCCGCTCAATGCGGACGACGACGGGGACGGCGCCACGAATTTCGAGGAGGAATTGGCTGGCACGCTCCCGGACACTCCGGACAGCGACGGCGACGGGATGCCGGATGGCTGGGAAATCAGCCATGCCATGGATCCCCTTGATCCCGCGGATGCCGATTTGGATTACGATGGAGACGGTCTTTCGAACAAAGACGAGTATGTTTACACAACAAACCCGTACAACAAGGACACGGACGGCGACACCTGGAGCGACGGCGACGAAGTGCGGCTGGGCACGGACCCGTTGGACCCCGAAGCGCATCCACCCGCCGCGGTGCCCGTGCCCGATGTGTCCGGGATGGCGCAGACCACGGCGCAGGCCGCGGTGGTTGCGGCCAACCTGACCGTCGGCTCGGTCACGACAGGGTGCAGCAACACGGTGGCAGCGGGCAATGTCATCAGTCAGAGTCCGGCGGCCCCCGGTCCGGCAGCGTTCGGCAGCGCGGTTGATCTGGTGGTTTCAACAGGCTCCTGCGCCAGCCTTGCCGTCACCTCCCCGAACGGCGGCGAGATCTGGGCGCAGGGTGACACGCAAACCATCACATGGAGCGCAACCGGCGTGACCGGCCGGATCGCAGTGCTCTTGAACACGAACGGCACGGACACACGATGGCTCGGCGCAGCAGCGGCCTCGGCCGGACAATTCTCCTGGACGATTCCCGCGTCGCTGACGCCGGGCAGTGTGTACAGGATTCATCTTATCTCGGGCGACAACAACGCCATTGAAAGCCTGAGCGCCACCACGTTTACCATCGCATCCAGCACAAGTTCACCCGGAGGGACTACACTTGCTCTCACCTCCCCGAACGGCGGTGAGACCTGGACCCGGGGCGAATACCATGTGATCACCTGGGACCAGACGGGAGTGACCGGGTTTGTGGCCGTGCTGTTGAGTGACAACGGCGTGGACATCGACTGGCTGGGTGCGGCCCTGGCCTCGGCCGGTCAATTCTCCTGGACCATTCCCGCTTGGGTGACCCCGGGCAATGCGTACAGGATTCACCTCATCTCCGGCGACAACAACGCGGTGGAAGACCTGAGTGACAACGCCTTCACCATCGCATCCGGAGTATCGCCGCTCACGGTGACCTCGCCGAACGGCGGTGAACTCTGGATTCACGGCGATACCGAAACCGTCACGTGGAACCAGACCGTCGTGACGGGCGCGGTGGCGATCATGCTGAACGAAAACGGCACGGACACCGCGTGGCTGGGCGCGGTGGCCGCTTCGACCGGGCAGTTCTCGTGGACCGTTCCCCCTTGGGTGACACCGGGCAGTGGGTACAAGATCCAAGTGATTTCGGGGGACAACAACGCGATAGCGGATCTGAGCGACGGTGCCTTCAGCATTATCGCGTCCCCGCTGACGCTCACCTCCCCGAACGGCGGCGAGTCCTGGGCGCAGGGCGAAACCCATACCGTCACTTGGAACCAGACCGCTTTGACGGGCGCGGTGGCGGTACTGCTGAATGTGGACGGCGCAGACACGGCATGGCTGG
>CAIXUF010000293.1 GCA_903922535.1 Candidatus Hydrogenedentota bacterium | reverse complement strand
GGCGACGCCCTTGCTCTTGGCTAGCGATTCCCACCATCAGGGCTCGCAGGGGACTTGCACCCCTTAGATTCGCGCCATGCGTGGCACACAAGAAGGCACCCCGGCGCGCGGGGGCACGCCGGGGTGAAGGGGGGATCGGGGGGTGCTTCCGCGATTTCCCATAGGTGTCTGTTATTGGATCCTGACGGAACGGGTGTGATCGCCGAGATCGAACCGCGCCTCTTCAAGGTTGGTGATCCGCCGGTCGCCGAGGAACAGACCATCCACCGTGATATCGGAGACAGCATGCTCTTCGTCATAGCCTCTGAAGGAGGACGGGGGCATGCGGTCGGCGTGGATGCGGATGTTGCGCAGCGTGATGTCGTAGATGTAGCCGCGGCGTTCGAGTCCTTCCGAGTATTCCGGGTGTTTCACGATTTCCATGCAGACCGCCCGGGGCATGTAGGTGCTGTTCGGGTCCGCGACAAACGGGGTGTCGTCGTCCTTCTGCAGGGTGGGACGCTGCATGACGGGATCGTACTCGATGCGGAGGTCCTCAAAAAGGACATCGTGCACCCTGCCGTAATCCACATTCATGATGTCGATGGCGGGACTCGTGAGGTGGATGGCGTCGCAGTTGCGGAAAACAATCCGGCGCAGGTGCTCGGCGCGGGTTTCGGCGCCGATCTCGAACGCTTTGCCCCAGTCGTTCCACACGACGCAATTCTCGAAGAGAATGTCCTCGCAGGTGTCGAAGCGGTAGCCGGTGTGGCCTTTCGCGCAGAGCGAATCGTCGTAGGTGCGCACGAAACAGCCGGAAACGCGCGCGTTGCGGCAGTTGTGGAGGTCTATCCCGTCGGAGTTGTAGCGCCAGCAGCCGATGGTCTTGCAGTTCTTGACCGCAAGATTGGCGCAGCCGAAGCAGGCGATGTTGTAGACTAGCGAGTCGCGGATGGTGATGCCCTCGATCCCGATGTCGTCGGAATCGACGAGGTGAATCGTGTGGTCGCGGCGGCTGTTGCCGGTGTCGGCGGAGCCGTCCCCGAGCTTGTCCACCTTGAACAGAATCTCCTCGACGTTTTCGCTGTTGTCGAGAATGCCGCGGCCGAGAATCCGAACGTGATGGACGCCGTCCCCGTGGATGCTGCCGTAGACGACGGCCCCCTCGTCAATATAGACCGTCTCATCGTCCTTCAGGTTCAGAATACTGGCATGATGGACGCCCGGCCCGAAATAGTGAACCCCTTTCGCGTCGGGTGCGACGCTGTAGTCCATGGGCGGATCGAGAAAGAGGTGCAGCGCATTGTGGAAACCGTCCAGCTCAACCGAATAGCCGCCGGCATGGGGAAGGGTGAAGGTCACGGTGCCGTCCTTCACTTCCGTGCTCACCTTGGCCGACAGCGGACGGACGATGCACGCCGAAAAGGCGCGGGCGGGGGTGTATCGAAAAGTGACCGGCCCCTGCGCCGCCAGCCGCGCAAACCAGGCGGTCTCGCGCTGGTCGGTTGCGCGCTGATGGCCCGGCCAGCGCCGGTTATAGGGATAGGCCGAGACATAACACAGCGAAACGGGTAGCGGCAGTCCGTCCGCGGTGATGGAGATGGGGGCGGCGGCCTCGCCCTGGGGCAGCGGATATATCTTCACGGACTTGGCGTCGGGGCTTGCGGCCGGGGCTGCTGGTTCCGGGGCGGGTTGGGCCTGGAGGGAACCGCATGCAACGAGCAGGCACAATGCCGCGGCACTTTTCAGAAAAGTGTCGAAGACGGCCTTTCGGAGTTGGGCTGATGGTGGCAGTTCAGCAATTGCCGGGGCTGGTTTCATGGTGGCTCCTTCGCATTTCAGACGGCGTTCCATGGCGGCAGTGTATCAGAATTATGGGCATGGGCAATCACGATCTCTTTCCGTGGCGGACGCCTCGGTTTGCATCTGCCGCCGCCGCTCGGTCGCGGAAGCGGCTTCCAGCCGCTTTCTATCTGAAGCCCCTGTCCCCGGGTGACAAACAAACGCGGCAGGATGCCGCGTCTACTTCACCCTTACGAATTTCACCGCGTCGGCGACGACGTTGGCGTTGGCGTTGTTGGTGACGGTCACGGTGACGGACTTGCCGGGCTCGAAGGGGAATTCGCCGAGCAACCGCCATTCGCCGGAGTGTTCTTTGAGGTTGACGGGGACCGTTTGTTTCATCATCTCCGCGCCCTTTTTGTACTCCACCGTGAAGGGTGCGTCGGTGGCGTGATCGTCGTGGGAATCACCGCCGTACCATACGTGGACAGCGTAGGTGCCCTCTTGGGAGAGGTTGGGCTGCCAGGAGGCAGTTGCCTCGCCGGCGCCCTTCTTGGCCCAGTGCATCACGCCGGCATAGTCGCCGCCGCCCTTGCCGAGGTGCCAGTCGCCGGTGGTCTTGAAGGCGTCGCCGCTGGTCGCGTCGTCGATCACGATCGCGCCCGCCTCCTCCCTGGGGGCCTGGTCGAGGTTGAAGCCCTGCTGCAGGCGGTCGCCGATGCGGTTCTCGATCCTGGCCTTTCCCTGAAAGGTGTTGCCGAGCACAATGCCGCCCGCGCAGCCCTCCTGGGCGAGCACCTGGGTGCGGCCCGTGTCCATGAACAGGCAGTTGTTGACCGAGAAGGTGCCGCGGGAAGCACGGATGTTGACTGTGCCCGTGTTGAGCGGATCGAGCGTGATGAAGTGGCAGTTGTCAAAGGAGACGTGCCCCTTGCCGCACAGGTCGGCGTGGGTCGGCTCTATGAAGGGTTTCTCGCGGGAGGATCCGAAGAAGCCGCAGGCGGTGAAACGGACGGGGCCGGTGTTGCTTTCAGGCACCACGATGCGCCCGAACATCTGGCAGTTCTCGAAGGAGACGCCGGCATGGCTTTGGCAGTCCTCGACGAGCGCCGCACTGGGGCAGATGTCCGCGCCGCTCTGGGTGATGAGCACATTGGGCGCGCCGGCGCCGGTCTTGATGAAGTGAAAGCCCACCTTGTAGAAGATGGCGAAGGAATTGGAGACAAACTCCCAGTCGGTGCGGCCGAAGATGAACGCCTCGGCGTTCGCCGTGACGAACTGGCCGATGGGGTCGTCGTCGCCGGTGTATCCCCAGAACGGCCAGACATGCACGTTTTCGATGCGGCCGATGTCATAGCACTTGTCCACGAAGATGCCGCGAAAGAGCGGATGCATGTAGACGTTCTGGATGCAGTGGCGGCCCGAGGGGTTGGTGCCAAAGTCGATGGCCTGGTAGGGGTTCACCAGCAGCGTGTCGCGCACGGTGCACTGGTCCGCGCCGCCTTCGGTGGAGGCGATGGTCCACGGGTAGGCTTTGGGCGGATTGGTGCGGGTCTGGTTCGGATAGAAGATGATGAGGCCCTTGACGCAGCAGTTGGTGTGGAGCGAGATGAACGGCGCGCCTTGGTCGCTGCCCTCGCCCGCAGTGGCCAGCAAAACCGAGCCGGGCAGCGGCTCCTTGCCATCACCAAAGAAGGTGTAGGAGTGGGGCGTGAATTCCCAGGTCCCGAGCAGCGTCACATTGGGGCGGAAGCGCAGGTTGCCGGTAATGAGATACTGGCCGCGCGGCACGAACACCGTGCCGCCCGCACCCTCCCCGGCCTGGTGCAGCGCGTCCTGAAAGGCATTGGTGTTGTCGGTGACACCGTCGCCCTTGGCGTTGTAGGGGGGCTTGGTGATGTCTATCCAACCGGGGGTGCCCTCTTGGGCGACAGCGGCGCCGGAGACGCACATTGCGAAGACAAGGGCCAGTGCTTGGAAACGGCTCATGATGTGTCCTTTCGCAGTTTGAAGCGATGCGGCAAGTATATAGGAGCGGGGGCGCTTGGGAAAACGGGGACCGTCGGCAATGGACCGTTGACAGTGGGCTGTGGAGAAGGTGAAACTGTGCCTGTTGACTCCTCAATTCTTGTTGACTCCCCATGATGGCCACCCTATACTTGCAAAATGAGATGTGAGCATCGCGGTTTCCAGCATCGTGCAACCGAGCGGATTGCCTGACTTTGTAATCAATACCCAATGAGGAGAGAGTCATGAAGCAGATGCGTGGAAGCAGAAGTTGGGCATCGGCCCTTGCCGTGCTGCTGGCGGTGCTGTTGGGAGGAGTCTTGGCGCCGGGCGGGCAGGCCGCGTGGGCGGCCACGGACCTCCAGTGGACCTGGACGAAGGGTGCCTCGGTGACCGACCAGCACGGAACCTATGGCGCCAAGGGGACGCCGGCACCGGCCAACACGCCCGGCGCGCGTGAAGGAGGGGTCTCGTGGACCGACGCTTCCGGCAAACTGTGGCTTTTTGGAGGCGCCGGCTGGGACAGCGACATCAGCACAGGCTATCTCAATGATTTGTGGAGGCACGATCCCGCCACGGGCAACTGGACCTGGGTGAAGGGCACCGATGTGGTTGAACAGATCGGCACCTACGGAACAAGGGAAACGCCGGCACCGGCCAACACGCCCGGCGGACGTCTTGGGTCGGTCTCGTGGAAGGATGTTTCGGGCAATTTCTGGCTGTTTGGCGGCCTGGGCCGCGACATTCTCGGCAATGAGGAGGATCTGAATGACCTGTGGAAGTACGATCCCTCCACGAACAACTGGACCTGGATGAAGGGCTCCAGCACGGGCGGCCAACCGGGAAGCTACGGCGTAAGGGAAACGCCGGCGCCGACGGGCACGCCCGGCGGACGTTATGGATCGGTCTCGTGGACCGACGCTTCGGGCGGGCTGTGGCTGTTTGGCGGCTACGGCTGGGACAGCGACGTCAGCACGGGCTATCTCAACGACCTGTGGAAATTCGACCCATCCACAAACAACTGGACCTGGATGAAGGGCACCGACACGGTGGAGCAGCTCGGGACTTACGGCACGATCCTGACCCCCGCGCCGGGCAATGCGCCCGGCGGGCGCAGCGACGCGGTCACCTGGGTCGATGCGTCGGGCGCGCTGTGGCTGTTTGGCGGTGTCGGCCGCGGCAGCGACGGCCCTGCCAGCAATCTCAATGACCTGTGGAAGTACGATCCCTCCACGAACAACTGGACTTGGATGAAGGGGGCGGACACGGTTGATCAGAAGGGAAACTACGGCGCGCTGGAAACACCTGCGGCGGCCAACACTCCCGGCGCCCGCAACACATCGGTCTCATGGACCGACGCTACGGGTGCGTTCTGGCTGTTCGGCGGCTTCGGATGGACCGGTGGCATCAGCACGGGCTATCTCAATGATTTATGGAAGTACGACCCGTCCACGGGTTTCTGGACCTGGATGAAGGGCGCCAATTCGGGCGACCAGTTGGGAACCTACGGCACGATCCTGACGCCGTCACCGGACAACACGCCCGGCGGGCGCGAGCAACTGGTCACGTGGGCCGATGCGTCCACGGGCGCGCTGTGGATGTTTGGCGGCTTCGGATATGACGGAACAGGGAACGGAGGCTCGCTCAATGACCTGTGGCGTATCACCGTGCCGGATATAGTGGCACCCACGGGAGCCCTGACGATCAACGGCAACAAGTCCGTCACCAACAATGCAAACGTGACACTCTCCCTGAGCTGGGCGGACAAGGGCGGATCGGGCGCGTCGCGCATGAAATTCAGCAATGACGCGGTAACGTGGAGCGCATGGGAGCCTCTGGCCGGGAACAAGGCTTGGACACTGCCCGCAGGCGACGGATACAAGACCGTCCGGGCGATGTTCCGGGACAAGGCCGGCAACAACTCCGTTATCTACAGCGATTTCATCCGGCTGGACACCACGCCGCCGACGGGAAGCATCATCATCAACGCCGGTGCGGCGAGCACCAAGAACCGTGTGGTCTCACTGGGTCTGACCTGGTCTGACGGAACGGGTTCGGGAGTGACGCGGATGCGGTTCAGCATCGACGGGGCCAAGTGGACCGCGTGGGAACCGCAGAAGGCGGTCAAGTCCTACACGCTGCCCTCCGCACCGGGATACTACACGGTGCGGGTGCAGTATCTTGACGCCGGAAACAACTACTCGGCTATATACAACGACTACATCAAGTTGGTGGCGCTGTGAGCGCAGCTGACAGTTGACAGTCGGCAGTGGACGAGGACTGCAATCAATAAGGCTGCGGCACCTTGGCCTGGTTCAAGACTTGGACCCACTGAACACGCCAGCCCCTCGCCGCGCCGGAGGGCGAATGGCGGGGCCGCGATTGTCTGTTTGTCTGCCACGCAGATATAGTTAAAGGGGGTGCAGGGCCGCGGCAGGAAGAATTTGCTGCCGGAGTTGGCGGATACTATGGCCCCAATGTGGTGCCGATTATAAAGCTCAAGGAGGCATTTCATGAGCCGGGTGCAGCAACGCGGAAACTGGTCAATGTCACCCGTCGTGCCGCGGGTATTGGTGCTGGTATTGGTTTTGGGCTTGACAGGGCAGAAAGTCTGGGCTGGCACGGGTTTGCAGTGGGCCTGGATGACGGGTGCATCGACAGTCGGCCAACCCGGGATCTACGGCGCGCCCGGAACGGCGGGGGCGGCCAACACCCCCGGCGCACGCGATGGTGCGGTGTCGTGGAGGGACAGTTCAGGCGCACTATGGCTCTTGGGCGGTCACGGCTTCGACGCCGCGGGGAATCAGGGCGAACGCAATGACCTATGGAAATACAATCCGGCAACCGGGTACTGGGCCTGGATGAAAGGTGCCAGTGCGCTCAACCAGTCCGGAACCTATGGCACTCCGGGCATGGCGGCGGAGGCCAACATTCCCGGCGCGCGCTCCGGCGCCGTGTCATGGACCGACCCTTCGGGCGCGTTGTGGCTCTTCGGCGGCGAAGGCTGCGACAGCGCGGGGAGTCTGGGAAGTCTCAACGACCTGTGGAAATACACGCCCGCGTCGGGCTGGACCTGGATGAAGGGCGCATCCGTGGTCAACAAGCCTGGTGTCTATGGCACACGCGGCACGGCATCACCGGCCAACACCCCCGGTGCGCGCTGGGGAGCGGTTTCATGGACCGACAATTCCGGCAACCTGTGGCTTTTCGGCGGCTTCGGATACGACGGCGGTCCCGGCGGCACCGTCTATGAATACACCCTCAATGACCTCTGGAAATATGACCGCACCGCGGGGAGTTGGACCTGGATGAAGGGCTCCTCCGGGATCTGGGCACGCGGAGCCTACGGCACACGCGGCGTGCCCGCAGAGGGCAACACTCCCGGTGCACGCCACGGTGCGGCTTCGTGGACCGATCCTTCCGGTGCGCTGTGGCTTTTTGGAGGCTGGAACGATAAAACCTACGCGGAAGACCGCGGGGACACCATCGAGTATTTCAATGACTTGTGGAAATACGATCCCGCCACAGGGAATTGGGCCTGGATGAAGGGCACGCCGAACAACTACGGCTATGATGACTGTGCCTACGGCACGCTTGGCACCCCCGCCCCGGCCAACACACCCGGCGCGCGCTGGAATGCGGCTTCCTGGACCGACGCCCTCGGCAACCTGTGGCTTTCCGGCGGCACGTACTGGGTTTGGATTGTCTATAATCCCCCGGCTCCCACGGGCATTTATCACGACCGAAACGACCTGTGGAAATACGACCGGTCCACGGGCAACTGGACCTGGATGAACGGTGCCTCGACGGCGGATGCGATGGGAACCTACGGCATACCTGGCACACCGGCGGAGGGCAACGTGCCCGGCGCGCGCCAAAGAGCCGCCGCCTGGGCCGACACTTCGGGCGCACTGTGGCTCTTCGGCGGCAACGGCCTTGACGGTGTTGCGGCAACGGGCGGCATGAATGACCTCTGGAAGGTGGTTCTTCCGCCGGATACGGCCCCGCCCACGGGGACCATCGTGATCAACGGCAACAAGTCCGTCACCAACAATCCGAATGTAAACCTTCTCCTGACTTGGGCCGACGCAGGCGGCCCCGTGGCGTGCATGCGGTTCAGCAATGACGGCGCGACCTGGACCCCGTGGGAAGGATTGGCCAAAACCATGTCTTGGGCCCTGCCCGCAGGCGACGGTTACAAGACCGTCCGGGTAATGTACCGGGACAAGGCGGGGAACAATTCCGTCGCCTGCAACGATTACATCCGGTTGGACACCATTCCGCCGACGGGGAGTATCGTCATCAACAGCGGCGCATCGACGACCACCAGCGCCAAGGTTTCGTTGGGACTGACGTGGTCGGACGGGACGGGTTCGGGTGTGTTGAAGATGCGGTTTAGCACGGACGGGGCGCATTGGACCGTTTGGGATCTGCCGGTGACGCCAAAGTCCTTTACACTGCCTTCCTCCACGCCGGGCTATTACACGGTGCGGGCACAGTACCGGGATGGCGGAAACAACTACTCGTCCGTGTACAACGACTACATCAGACTGGTGGCGCCGTAAGCGCCACGGCCTGAACGTAACGGCGGTGGTGCGCGAAAAGGGCGGTTCCCGCGGCAAGAGGAATTGCAGACCTTCCTTTGTTTCGCCTCCCGGTTGTTGACTCGATATTTCTCCCTTCTTATACTTGCGGAGTCGCGCGGATGCGGCGTGTGTGTTGTTGACGCATCGCGGCCGCGCAAGTTGTCCGATACCGGGGAGTATCCCACCTGAGGAGTCTGTCGGCATGATGAAAAGCAAGATCAACGGGAATGGTGTGTCTGTTCTTGCCATGTTGTCAGCCGTGCTGCTTGCGGCGGCCGGGATGCTTGCCTCGGAAAGCGCGCGGGCGGGCACGGACCTGCAATGGACCTGGATGACGGGCTCCTACATCATCGGCCAACCCGGAGTTTACGGCACGATGCTGGTGCCCGCAGCGGCCAACACCACCGGCGCGCGCCAAGATGCGGTTTCATGGACCGACCCATCAGGCGCACTGTGGCTGCTTGGCGGTCTTGGCCGGGACAAGACATACAGCGCCGGAAGGCTGAACGACCTGTGGAGATACGACACGTCCACGGGGAACTGGACTTGGATGACAGGCTCGGACACGCTCGAACAGAGCGGCGTCTACGGCACGCTGGGTGTCGCCGCGGCGGCCAACAGCCCCGGCGCGCGTTACGACGCAGTATCATGGACCGACGCCACGGGCGCGCTGTGGCTGTTTGGCGGC
>CAIXUF010000292.1 GCA_903922535.1 Candidatus Hydrogenedentota bacterium | reverse complement strand
CTTTGTTAATGTTGGAATCTGTTGCTAAGCTGTGCGGCCAGTCTTGGCGCATCCTGTATACAGTCGCTTTGGCGGACCATTTCAGTCCGTCGCGGGTGGAGATCGAACGGGTCTGTTCCGGCTGACCGGGCGGATTTCATGGGTAGCATATGAGGCGTTTCATGGTGATGTCCCTGCGAGCGTTTGCCTGTGTGACGGTACTGGGCACACTGTGCTGGCCCGTGTCCGCGCAAAGTCAAACACCGACGAATCCCTATCCCAGTCCCTACTATCCAAGCAGCGGCAATCAGTACAACTCAGGGGGCTATGGCGGCGGTTACGGTTCAAGCGGCTATGGCAACCAGCAGGGGGGGCTGAACAGCCCGCTGGGCAGTTCACTTGGCGGGAGCGGCATCGGCATGAATTCCGGCACCGGCTCCAACATGCAGGGACAGGGCGGCATGGGCGTGGGCGGACAGGGCACAGGCTCGCTCAGGGATCGGCACAAGCGGGACCGCAGCAGCCGCAAGAGCAAAGACGGGGCGGCGACGGGAGACGGTAAGGAGAAGGCTGCCGAGCCGCGCGGGGGGGCGGTTGGCAAGGCCGCGGCGGACACAGGGCCGGGCAAGGACAAGAGCAAGGCGGCCACCGCCGGAGCCGGTCCCAAAGGGGCAGGCGCGGGCAAGGGCGGCGGCGGCGGGGGCGGCGGGGGAACCAATTTCACAAAGGGTGAGCCGGGCACCGTGTCCGTTGCCGGTGAGGGCGCTTTTGAACCCATCCTCGAACACGAGGTGACCTATGCCGAAGTGCCCGAAGAGGGTTCGCCGATTACCCTGGAGGGCCCCATGGCCGTCGGGGAGTTTCTCAGCGCCATAAATATGGCCACAAACTGGAACATACTCGTTTCACCCGAACTGAAGGAGCAGGAGTTAAAGTTCTGGATCAGCGACACCACGCCCAAGAAGGCGCTGGAGATCCTCAAGTTCTACAAGATTTATTACGAATATGACGCCGACACGAAATTCCTTCGCGTGATGACCGAGGAGGACCACCAAAAGAAAATGTACGGCAAGCGCCAGCCCAAGGAGTTCCGGGTCAAGAACATCGACGTCACCTTCGCCGAGTCGATGGTGTCGGCCCTGCTGTCAGGCACGGGCAGAACCGTCACCGACCAGCGCTCCGGCGTCATCTATGTCTGGGACACCGAAGACAACATCAAGGAGATGGACCGGATCATCCAGCAAATCGACGTTCCGTTGGAGCGTGCCGAATTCAAAATCAAGCATGCCGACGTGCCCGACATTGAAACAGTGGTGGCCGCGCTTTTGTCGCCCAACGGCAATCTCATGACCGACGCCCGAACCGGGCAGATCTTCGTCTGGGACGCCCCGGGAAACATCAAGCAGGTCCGCATGGCCGTCGAGCGCCTGGACAAGCCGGTGGAGTCGAGAACCTTTGAACTCAAACAGGTCAACGCCGAGGATGTGACCGATAATATTCAGACGCTGCTGACGGAACGCGGGACCGTCCAGGTCGATCCGCGAACCAACGTGGTGATCGTCACCGATCTGCCGACACGCCTCGATCTCGTGGCCGACACCATCAAGACGCTTGATCGCGAGCTTGAGACCCGCACCTGGACCATCAAGTATGCGGACCTGGACTTCATCGCCGACGAGATTGAATCCCTCATACCCTCCGAGATGGGAACCATCATTGTCAACGATCAGGTCAACCAGATCACGGTCACCGGCGTGACGGCG
>CAIXUF010000291.1 GCA_903922535.1 Candidatus Hydrogenedentota bacterium | reverse complement strand
GATTGCAGTGCTTCATCACGGCGCAGGTGGGCCGCTGCATGAACTTCAGGATGCCGATGGCGTTCTGCATGTCCTCCAGGTTGGTCTGAGACAGGCCGCCCTTTCCGGTCTTGAGCATCTGCATCGCGCCCAGCACGAGTCCTTCCGCGCCCACGGGCCGGTAGTACGACGCTGGCTGGTGCGGGTTTGTGCCGTAACGCAGGTCTTCCACCTTCTCATAGGCCCGCCCCATAATCTCGATGGTCTGTGGGAAACTGCCTTCGGTACGGGTGCGGTACATTTTCTTGAGATCGATGTCGGCCATGATGAAAGGCTCCTGAACGGTTGATACACTGCGCCAGCCCAAGGGGAATTATGCGCGAAACAGCCCTCTCGCGCGGGACTATTCTGCCACAGTGGGCGGGGGAAATGCACAGGATAAGCCAGTGAACACTTGATGGGGTGCGGAAGCATTTCCAGAGCGCCGACTGCGGATTGTTGAGGAAGAAAAACTAGTTTGAAAACAGGCCCATCTGATCCCGCGCTCTTTATTCTGGTGTCTTTTCAGAGTCCGGCCGATTCAGCCAACCGGTGTCCGGGGACCACAAGAAGGGCATGGGGGCAGTCCCGGAAATGCCTGCGATGACAGGCATGAGAAAATCACGTGCCAAAGTGACTGTTTCCCGCAGACTCGGTGCGGTCTCCAACCGTCTTTGCCGTTTCACGAACCCCCGCCATTGGGAGACTTTGGACTCGTTGTTGGAAAACTCATCGGTGAGGCCGATTGGCGCCAAATCCGGCAATGCGGTCTTGCGCGCCGCAAAGGTATTCAGGATTGCATCACGCAGTACGCCGCCTTCGATTCTGAAGTTCCGGCTCAACATCCATATGTCAAAGTAATCCTTCATCCGGCTGTTTGCCATGCCGAGCAGAACCATCGCGTTGAACTTTTCGGCAATGACCGTCTCTGGAGAGTACGCGTTAATCACGGGACCCTGTCCGTCCAGCAGGGCTGGAAACTCGCACGGACGGGCAGCGGGAACTATTGCGTCGCCGAATCCAATATCAACTTGGAGCCGAATGGCCATGGTCCCCAAGGTGACCCGAACGACAACGCGCACACCGTCATAGACCGCCTCTTCCCGGATCGGGGTGACTATTATGCTGTCTTTGTCGAAGAGCAAGCCATCATCGCGGGTTTGGACTGCGCAGATTTGCCTGAAGACATCAGCCAAGCGCTCCGGATCGGGGTTCCCAACTCCCAGGAGGTCGAGATCCATCGTAGTGCGTTTGTCGTCGAGCTTTCATGCGGTGTACAACATGGCGCCTTTCAGGATGAACCGGTCCTTGTGGGCGCTCAATGCCAAACGGACCAAGAACCGCTCAACAACGTACCGCATTGCCAGTTCCTGGAAATCCCGGCTGCTCGACCTCGCCAGATTCAGGAGTCTTGCACGGACAGATTCGCTCATGTTCTTGAGGGAGTCTTCGGTCATTGCGCCAGCATCTCCAGGTAGGGCTGAATGACGCCCTGCACCCGGCATGCCCGTGCCGCCGTCCACAGTTCGTCCATCGTGAACCGTCTGCCCCGCCACCCCTCGCGAAGGGCCTCGATGGCGACGTCCAGGCCGATCTTGTTCCGGTACTTGAAGCAGTCCGCCACCGTCTTGGCGGGCGCGTAGACTGGAACCGCCACACCGTCTATGGCGTGCTGCTCAATGCCGTGAAAGAACGCTGAACCGGTGCAGTAAACGAAACGCACAGAAGAATCCTTCGCAGGCGCAATCTTTCTGTCACGGCGCATCACCCAGGTCTCACGGGGCAATTGGGTCCCGATGCCGTGATAGACAAGTGCGGAAATCAGGCAGATCACGCCTCCTGGGTGGCATTTGGCCACCTCCGCAAGTTTATGGTTCACGCTTGCGCCCGCATCGGGAACCGAATAAAGACCGCGCCCCACTTGGATAAGCTCCCCGCGCGCCACCATGCGGCGCAGGGTCGATCTGGGGTCGCGCACATTTTGGACATCTTCGGCGCGAAAAACCGATTGATTCCGCGCCGTCTCCAGGATTTTGGCAGTGACCGTCTTCGGAATTCCGTTGCTCATAGAGAAGAACTCTGTAGGTTTTATTCTTTAATATGAGCCAAACGCGGAGGGGATGTCAAACCCGCGGATAAAGGCACGGGATGAATAGACGCTACTGCCCGAATTGCACCGCCGCGCGACGCGTTGTATGGTGAGCAGTGAATTCTGCCCGGATACCACCGGGGTCATGGACCGAAAGATCGCCCAACCCCAAGGGGTTGGAAAACAAGGCAGGGAACACGGCTTTACCGGAGGTTTCACATCTCCTGCCCAAACAGCGCCGAGGCGTGTTTCTGATACATCCGGCTTTCGTTGGCGATGAACGCGCGCAGGCGCAGGCAGCAGAACAGCAGCGACACCGCCAGCATCGGCAACGCGAAGGCTTGCAGCATCGGCGCGGTGAGCAACTCCGGGAGGAAGGTCCTGAAGAACATCGTCACGTTGACATGGAACAGGATCGCCAGCATGATGAGCTGCATGTACTGCTCCCCCCCGCTGCGGACGGCGTAGGGGTAGACAAACAGCACCAGGGCCTCCACGGTCAGGCCCGTCCACACTGTCGACGGTGCCCAGACAGCCGCGCCATTCTTCGGGGAAAACAACCATGCCCCGCCGCACAGGACCAGCAGGCCCGGCAGCGCGGTAAGCAGTTGCAGCGCCACCGCGCCGAACACCAGGCGTTCGCGGCTGATCGGCAGCGCCCGGCAGGCCCGCATCGTGGACAGCCACGGCAGCATGACGCGCATGCCCCCGATGACGGAAATGATGACCAGCAATATTATGAAGAGGCCGGTGCCGGCACCGGCATCGGCAGGCGCACCTTTCGATTGGAGGCTCAGGCCGAGGGCCACCGCCCCGGAAACGGCGGCCAGCACGGCGCCAACCCTTGCCGCCGCCAGCAGGGGGTAGCAGCGGTCCTGCCAGCGCCGCGGGGCAAAGGCCGCTCGCTTCGTCGCGGACGGTTGGGCAAGCGCGGCGCTTCTCGTCGCGCGCGGGTCCACCACCAGATAGCGCCGGAAATGAAAAGAGCTGCCCAGCAGCAAAACGGCGGCAGGCGCGGCGATGCCCACGAGTCGTGCCGTGTTGGTCTCCCGCATCACCCATAGCATCACGCCGACGGGGAGAACCATAGCGCCCAGGGACGAGGCGAGAACGGCCGCCACGGTTGCCCATGGCTTCCATTTCACGTTGGTGACGCTCATGGACAGCCACATGACCGGACCGCTTATGCCGACGGACAGGGACTGGAACATGGCCACCACGGAAACATACACGGCGAAGCGCCCGACGGCCAACGGCGGCGATCCGAAGGCAAATACCCCCGCGAGGAACGCCATCATCCCCGATCCGATGCAAAGAAAGAGCGGGACGCCGAAATACTGCAGCCAGGTCGCCAAGACCGCGTCCTTCTCCGTCACTGGCAGCGAGCGAATCACGTTTGCGTCCGGATGGTGCGCATTGCGGCTGGAATTGGGCAGGTCCGTGCCCAGCGTAAACAGAAAGAGGAACAACAGCAGGTTTCGTCCGGGTTGATTGTCGAAGGTCCATGCCACCGCGCCGAACAAGTACACGGCCACCATCACAAGCATTCTCTGCCAGCGGCGTTGGAGGTAATCGCGGAGTAGCAGTCGGATGCCCGACCAATCGATTTTTGTGGTGTGGGTGCTGTTCATCGGGTGTGTCCTCCTCACTTTAGTTTACGTGCGGCGTCTGCCCGCGCGCGCCCGTGCATGTTTGTCCGATGGGCCTTTGAATTCCGCGCAATCCCATTGGTGCACTTTCCCTCTTGTTCCATAACCCCCGTTGGCGTAAGAACGGCGGACAACCCACGTGCAGATCCTCAATATGATAAGCGGCATGGCGGGCACAATCGCGTGCGGCCGTGTCCGCGCAATGGGTCGCGGCCCAATCCATACAATGGAATGCCACCCCGTTCATCTCACGTCCGTCTCCTTTACCAGGCCGACAAACAGTTCTTCCAATGTGACGGGTGCGTCGGAGAGGTCGGTGAAGCCGCCGGACTTGAGCTGTTCAATGCCGTCTTTGGCTTGATCGACGAGGATGCGCCAGCGCTGGCCGTCGGCGCGCTGGGGATAAAGGCCTTCAGCCTTGCGGGGTTTGACGCCCATGGGGCCGTTGCAGTGGACCATGCGGAAGCGTTCGATGAGCCCCGCGGTGGGGCCTTCGAGGAGCATCTTGCCCTGGTCGATGATTCCCAAGTGGTCGGTGAAGCGCTCGATGTCGTCGAGGTTGTGGGAGGAGATGAGCACCGTGCGGCGCTCGTCCTGCACGGCGTCGAGCAGTTCGGTGAAGACCTCGCTCTTGGAGACGGCGTCGAGGCCGGTGAGCGGCTCGTCGAGCAGCAGCAGCGCGGGCCGGTGCGACAGGGCGGCGACGAGGCTGAGCTTGGTGCGCGCGCCGAAGGACAACGTGGCGATCTTCTCGCCCCAGCCCAGGTGCAGCCGGTGGAGCAGGTCGGTGCAGTAGGCGTCGTCCCAGTCCGCATAGAAGCCGCGGACGAAGTTGAGCAGGTTGCCCACGGTCTTCCACGCCTTGAAATCGAGGTCGGGGCTGACGTAGCCGACCCGTTTCTTGATGGACACCTCCTCTGCGCGGTTGTCGAGGCCAAACACATCGATCGATCCGGCGTCGTGGTTGCCCATGCCCATGATGAGGTCGATGGTGGTGGTCTTGCCGGCGCCGTTGGCGCCGATCAGGCCGTAGATGGCGCCGGTGGGCACGTTCATGTCGAGCGGGCCCAGGTCGAACTGGGCAAAGTGCTTCTTCAGTCCGCGAATCTTCAGAGTCATATCGGGCATGATTCAGTCTTCCTCCTGGTTGTGTTGGAGCATTTCCCTGACCATTTTGATGACTTCGGCATGGGTAACGCCGGCCTCGGCACTTTCTCGCAGGGCCTGCCGGAGCAATAGACGGGCCTGTTCGCGTTTTGCCTCGCGACTGCGCTCGGCGCCCCTTTCGGAAATGAAGGTGCCCAGCCCCTGCTTGCAGTGGATGATCCCCTCGCGCTCCAGATCCTCATAGGCGCGCTTGACGGTAATCAGGCTGACCAGCAGGTCCTCGGCCAGCGCGCGGAAGGACGGAAGCGCCGTCCCGGGGCGCAGTCGGCCCTCGCTGATCTCCCGCTTGATGCCGTCGACGATCTGCTGGTAGAGCGGGCCGGGCGCCGCGCTGGAAATCGGCGGGATGATGATTCGCTGTGGGTCCGGGGTTACCATATACTGTATATATACCATATATACAGTCGGTTGTCAAGAGGAGCGGGAGGAATGGCTTGGGCAAAGACCCGACGGAAAGGTTTGTCTCCCTCAGCAGACGCGGACGCACTCGACGCCCAGCAGGGCGGCCAGCTTGTCGATCTTCCCGGCGACATGGCCGGTGCCGATGCCCATGTGGTGGGCCGGACCGGCCTTGCACCAGCGGTTGAAGAACTCCTTCGCGCCTACGGGGAAGCGGTAACGGCTGTTGGTGTTGCCGATTTCGAGGATGGGGCCCGGTACCGACGCACCCTCGGCGACAAGCAGTTTCAGTTTGCCCGCGCCGTCCTGCACCACCGAAAGCAGGGTCACGGGGCCGTTCTTGACGGTCATCTGGATGGAAAGACCGTGGCCCGGCTTGCCGTGATAGACGGCCAGCGGCACCAGCCGCACCCGGCCCTCGGCGATGCCCATGTGCCCCGGTCCGTCATGCCCGAGCAGGATAACGTCATCCTCGAAGTCCATCAGGTAGGGTTCGGAGAAGGAGCCGCCGACGCCGAGCAGGTCCAGAATCTTCATGGCCTGCACGTTCTTGATTTCGCATTCCCCGGCGACGGGCACCCCATGTGCGGTGAGCAGCGAATTGCCCGCAATGACCGAGGTCACGATGTTCTCATAGGCGTTGCCGGGCTGGCCCTCGTAATAGTAGGCCATGGCGCCGAGGCCGTGCGCCCGCACCAGTTTGTCCAGCGCCACGGAAGTTTGCACGGCGCGCCGCAGTTCGGCCTCGCTGCATTCGGGCGACACGTCGAACTCTTCGCGGAACTGGCGGAGCTTTTGGCCCGTCTCGGCGTCCGTGGTTTCTTCGCGGTGCCGGTGGAGTTCACACATTTCGAGCAGCTCGAAATGACAGCCGAAAACGGCCGCCTGCTGGGTCATGTCGCTGTACACGTCGAGCATGCCGCCGTAGTAGTGGCCCAGCACGCCGACCCGGTTGTCGCGCATGCCGCGGACCACGCCGGCGGCCTCGATCCAGTCCTGAATCTCGGCCCAGGATTCAGCATCGTCGAGGGTGCCGGTGACGAGGTGGTAGTCAATGCCGGCGCGGTTGAAGACGCAGGCGATTTCGGGCGCGGAGCAGCTTTGGCAGTTTGCCAGCCATTCACCCGTCATCCGCCCGCGGTCGCCCAGGCTGTTGAAGGTGGCATAGTCCAATTGCCGCACCGGCTGAAGGTTGAGCACCACGACGGGCACCCTGGCCTTCTGGACCACCGACAGCACGGTTGAACTGAGCGCATAGGTGGAAATGTAGAGGAAGACGATTTCGACGTCGGAGGTTTTGAACAGGTCCGCGGCCCGGCGGGCTTTTTCGACCGAATCCACCATGCCGGCGTCCACAACCGCCAGCCCGCTGGCGGCCAAACGGCGGCGGATATCCTCCTGATAGCCGGTCAACCTGTCCAGGAGCCCGTCGAACTGCGGCCAGTAGGTGTCCAAACCAATGCCAAAAAGTCCCGCCTTCACGTTCCCAAGTCCGTCGCGCATGCCTGCAATCCTTATAGATACCGTGGCCAAACCCCTGCAGAATCTGTCACAAGACCATAGTATCTTGGGTTATGTGCGAAATGCCATCGGACAATTGCGTCACGCCCTCTCTTCCGCCGCGAAGGCCGGACTGGGCAGCGCGCGAATAATATCAACGGTCCGGGGTGTTTAAGCCTGATGAGTAATGGCAACAGACCTAAGGCAGTTTGCGGGCGTTGAAAGGAGCAGTCCATGGATCTTGTAAGGCTGATTTACGTGAGTGTCATGACGGAGGAGTGCGACACGAGCGCGCTTCAGCGGATTCTGGAAGTGTCGCACGCCAAGAACACGGCACGGAAAATCAGCGGGATGCTGTGCTATGACCCCTCCTATTTCCTGCAGTGTCTTGAGGGTCCGCCGGAGGCGGTCAACGCGCTTTTTGCGGACATCATCCGGGACGAGCGGCACAAGCGAGTAACCCTGCTCGAATATGTCAATATCGCAGAAAGGGAGTTTGGCGCGTGGTCGATGGCGTTCGTGCACACGAGCAACATAGAAAAACAGCTCCTTGAGAAATACACCGACGGCCACCGTTTCGACCCGTTCGCGCTGAGTTCCGGGCAGGCGCACGACTTCCTTGCCGAAGTTGCCCACCACGGAAGCAGGCAGTTGGCAAGACAGCGATAACCGCGAGTATGGCCGCAGTTTTGCCGCGGGCGGCGTGACGTGGTGATGCTGCGGACAGGGAGAATCATGATGGAGAGCTTCGGAGAGATTACATTCAAAGGGAATCCGTTGACCGTGGTGGGGCCCCGGCTCAAAGCGGGCGATCCGGCCCCGGAGTTTCACCTGCTCGCCAATGATC
>CAIXUF010000290.1 GCA_903922535.1 Candidatus Hydrogenedentota bacterium | reverse complement strand
GTGAACTGCTGGAGGCCAACCGGCAACTGGCGGAACTGCTGGGCGTGCAGCCCCGGACTTTCGCCTACCCCTGCGGCCAGACGACGGTGGGTCGGGGCGAATCGGTGCAGAGCTACGTGCCCGTGGTGGCGCGCCATTTTCGGGCGGGACGCCTCTTCTTCAGTGAGATGCACAACGATCCCGCCTATTGCGACCTGCACCAGTTGTATGCGGTCACGATGGACAACGTGGATGAGGCCGGGGTGGACGCCCTGCTGGCCGCAGCCCGCGCCGAGGGCGGATGGCTGATTCTTGCCGGACACGACGCCGGGGCAGTGGGGGAGCGGCAGACAGTCATCCTGAACACGCTCGACCATCTGTGCCGGGCGGCGGCAGACCCCGCAAACGGCATCTGGTTGGACACGGTCGAACGCATCGCAGCATATGTCCGGAATGCCCGGACAACGAGTGGACAAGAATGAACGATTGGAGCGACATAAAACGGTGGCTCCTGTGGGCCGCGGCGCTTGCCGCGGGCGCACTGCTGCTGTTTGTCCTATGGCCCGGCACCGCCAGTTCGGATGAGGAACTCCAGGCGCTTCGCGACGGCCGCGAGGTCATCGTCTATTGGGACCGCCATTCGGGCCATGAGCACGCGGAACGCCGCAAGCTCATTGACGAGTTTAACCACAGTCAGAACGAGGTGTACGTGCGCGCCGTGCCGATAGGCTACGACGCCCTGATGGAGAAGGCGCTCACCTCGATTGCCGGCAGCGCGCCGGCCGACATCATGTCGCTGGACGGCAGCATGATCTGCCAGCTTGCCGGTGACGGGCTTTTCCTGCCTTTGGACGATTTCCTTGCGGGCGAGCCCGAAATCACCCCGGACAAATTCTTTCCCTGCATCTGGCCCATGGTGAACTTCTACGGGCATGTGTGGGTGATGCCCACCACCACCGACATTATCTGTCTGGTATGGAACAAGCAGGAGTTCATCAAGGCGGGCCTCGACCCGGAGCGTCCCCCGCAGACCCTGGAAGAACTCGAGGACTATGCGGCGAAGCTCACCATACGCAACCCGAACAACGGCTTTATCGAACAGATGGGCTTTCTGCCCTGGCTTCCCTGGGACAACAGCTACATGTGGGGCGTGTTCTTCGGGGGATCTTGGTTTAACGAAAAGACCGGGCTGTCCGAATGCGCCACGGATCCTGCCATCGTCCGTTCCTTCGCGTGGCAACTGAGCTTCACGCAGGGTCCCGACCCGGCAAAGGACAAGCCCTATGCCATGGACCCAAACATGGTGACCTCCTTCAGCAAGGGGCTCGGCGAATACATGAGCGCCAACAACCCCTTCTATACGGGACGGGTCGCCATGATGACCGAGGGCGAGTGGCAGGTGGCCTACATTCCCAAGTACGCCCCCAGCCTCGACTGGGGCGTGGCGCCCATTCCCCAGCCTGCGGGCGTCACCCCGATGGCCTACGATCCGACCGTTGTGGGCGATGTCATTCCCGCCACGGCGCGCCATCCGGAGGCGGCGAAGAAGTACCTGCACTGGTTCTACAACAACCGTCCCGGCGGCACCTCACCCGTCAGCGACTACAACGCGGCCATCCGCAACATTCCGCCCCGCATTGATGATGCCATGCAGGACCGCTTCATGAAGAACCCCAAGTTCAGCGTGTTTGTGCGCCAGTTGCTCGATCGTCCCGTGCATGCGCTGCCAAGCATTCCGACCAACCGCCTGCTGACCGACGAAATCGAGCGGCAGCGCGAGCGGGTGGTCATGCACGAGGCCACGCCGGAAGAGGCCGCACGCGTCGTGCAGGACACGGTAAACCGCGAAATGATCCGGCTGCGCGGCCTGGAGAAGAGGGAGGCGGGCAAATGATGACGCGCATGGAGAAACGGAATCTGGCGATGGGGCTGCTCTTTGCCTCGCCGTGGGTGCTGGGCTTTCTCGTGTTCACACTCTATCCGCTGATCATGAGCATCTACTACAGCTTCACTTCGTTCAACGTCGTGCAGCCCGCCGTCTGGGTCGGCCTGAACAATTACCGCGAACTCTTCTTCGAGGACCCGGTCTTCTGGAAGGCGCTCTACAACACCCTGTATTTCACCGTGTTCTCCGTCCCGTTGTGTCTTGCGGCGGGACTGGGCGTTGCCATGCTGCTCAACCAGAAACTGCCCGGGCAGTCCGTGTTCCGCACACTGTTCTTCTTGCCGAGCATTGTGCCCATCGTGGCCTCGTCCGTGCTCTGGCTGTGGGTGCTTAATCCCGAAAGCGGACTGGTGAACAGCCTGCTCATGCAGTGGTTCGGCATCCAGGGGCCGGGCTGGCTCGCCAGCCCCGAATGGTCCAAACCCTCGCTTGTTCTCATGAGTGTGTGGGGCATCGGCGGAGCCATGGTGATCTTTCTGGCCGGATTGGCCGACGTGCCGCCCACGCTCTACGAGGTGGCCGAACTGGACGGCGCGGGCGCATGGGCCAAGTTCCGCCACGTCACACTGCCCATGCTGACGCCGACCATCCTGTTCAACCTGGTCATGGACCTCATCTTCTCCTTCCAGTATTTCACCCAGGTCTACGTCATGACCGGCGGCAAGGGTTCGCCGGTCGACTCGACCATGTTCTACGCGCTCTATCTGTACCGCAATTCCTTCTACTACCTGCGCATGGGCTACGCCTCGGCCATGGCCTGGATGCTTTTTGTGGTCATCCTCGCCGCCACCGTGGGCGTGCTCGTGTCGTCGCGAAAATGGGTTTTCTACCATGGCGAATAAACGCAGGACGCTCATGACGGCCCTCAAACTGGGCATCCTCGCGCTGCTGTCCATCGCGTTCGTGCTGCCCTTCGTATGGATGCTGTCCACCTCGTTCAAGCACGAGTCCCGCATCTTCCCGCCGCCGGGCCAGCCGCCGCAGTGGATTCCCACCACGGACGTGCGCGACGCGCAGGGACGCACCATGGTGCAGTACAACGGGAAAACCGCCGTGGACCTCGGCGCCGAGGAGACAGGCTTGCATCATCTGCTGCTGGATGGCAAACAGGCGGATGCATGGGACCATGAAATCGAGCCGCTCCAGCAGGTTGGCATGCACTGGGAGAACTACTCCAAAGCCTTCGAGATGATGAATTTCTGGCAGGACCTGCGCAACACGCTGTTCATTTGCTTCTGCACCGTTGTGGGCACGCTGCTGTCGTCTTCCGTGGTGGCTTACAGCTTTGCGCGCATCCCCTGGCGGGGCCGCGACGCGGTGTTTGTGCTGGTGCTGGCGACCATGATGCTGCCCTACCAGGTCACGCTGATCCCCCTCTTCGCCCTGTACAGCAAACTCGGCTGGGTGGGCTCCTTCAAGCCGCTCATCGTGCCCTACTGGCTCGGTGTACCCTTCTACATCTTCCTGCTGCGCCAGTTCTTCAAGACCATTCCCGAGGATCTGAGCGCCGCGGCCCGCATCGACGGCTGTTCCGAGTTCGGCATCTACTTCCGCATTATCCTGCCACTGGCCAAGCCCGCGCTGGCCACCACTGCGCTGTTCATGTTCCTCTTTCAATGGGGCGATTTCCTCAACCCCCTCATCTACCTCCAGGACGACCGCCAATACACGCTGGCCGTGGCATTGCAGCAGTTCCAGAGCCAGCATGTGAGCGCCTGGGGCCCCCTGATGGCCATGTCCACCGTCATTACCATCCCCATTATCGTGCTCTTCTTCTTCACCCAGCGCACTTTCATCCAGGGCATCACCATGTCCGGGTTGAAAGGGTGACAGGGGGCCGTCGTCAGAATTTGCGCGGGGGCTTCACGGCGCGTATCGTATTGGCCGCACATCGTGTGGGTTAGGCAGGGTGTGAAAGACGTTCTTTCTTCTGAAATCATCAACATTCATATGGGTAGGCAGTAAGCGGCCACCGGCGGGGACAGGCAATGGCTTCTCGTGATCTCGAATTCATTCAGGACTTCCTAAAGCGCAACCGGGACTATGTCCTGGAAAAGTTTCATGACAAGAGCCGGCTGACGGTGACCTCCAAGGCCGAACCGGCCGACCTGCTGACCGAGGTGGATCTGACCATCCAGAAGCGTTTTACGGACGCCGTCGCCGAGACCTATCCGACCGATATGATCGTTGCCGAAGAGGGTGAGTTGGGCAAAATACCAACCAATCCCAAAGGCCGGGTGTGGGTCATTGATCCCATTGACGGCACCTACAACTTCGTGCGCGGCATGAACCCGATGTTTGGCATTTCCATTGCGCTCGTGGTGGACGGCCTGGCGCGCGCCGCGGGCGTGGCCTTTCCCTTGGGCGGACAGACCTTTCTGGCCGATCAGGGGGAGGGAAGCTTCTGCAACGGCCATCCGCTGCGGGTCTCCGGTGTGCAGCATCTGTCCGAGGCCTGCGTGGAAATCGATTTTAGCGGCGTGGATGACAAGAAGGCCTTTCTGAGCCGGGCCTCGAACATCATACGGCAGAGCGGGCAGATCCGATGCCAGGGCGCTGCCACGGGGGGGATCTGCCAGATTGCCACGGGTGATGTGGACGGTTACATTCACATGTCCCTGAACCCCTGGGACTACGCCGCCGCGCAGCTTATCGCCGAGGAGGCGGGCGCCGTGGCCACGCGTCTGGATGGAAGTCCCCTGCGGGTGTTTGACGGGCGCGACGGGGTGCTGATTTCAAACGGGGCGGTGCATGAGGCACTGCTGGGCTGCATCACACACCCGTAGCCTCCAGGTTGCGCAGTTCCAGGCAATCGGTGAGGCCCAATTCAGTGACCAGATAATCCACGGGCCGATCATGGCTCTCTGTGGGAATGTGACCGACGACCTGCACCGCGTGGGCCAGCCCTATGGGCACGCCGTCAAAAACATCCATAAACCGATCAAAATAGCCGCCGCCGTACCCAATGCGCCATCCCGCCGGGGTGAATGCAAGGCCTGGAACAAGACACACCGCGCCGCAGGGAATGGGTTCGAAGCGCCTGAATCGGATTGCGGGTTCCAGCAGGCCGAAATGGGTTCGTCGCAGTTCGGTCATGCACAACAGGCGCGACCACCGCATGACGCGCTTTTCCATCTCCGAAACGGGCACAAAAACCGTTTTGCCTCCCGCCAGCAGCCCCCGGATAATGCCGTGGGTGTTTACCTCATTGTCCTTGGCCGACACATAGGCAAGCACTGCGGAGACGCCGCGCAAAAGCATGGACCCGGCCAGCATCACCTCAATCGCCCGGCTGTTGGCCGCCACCGTTGCAGCATCCAGCCCCTGGCGCTTTCGCAGATATTCAGCCCGAATATCCTGTTTCGTCTGAAGCGGGATGCTGCCCATACTGCCTGTTCGCACGGACCCTAGTGACGGTCCCCGCCGTGCGCCTTCCATGTGTGCGATTCTTCATGGGCGGACTTGGCATGCACATGCGGCTCCAATTCGCGGGGAACCGGCGGCTCTTCCGCAAGCCCTGGGGCATTGCCGTCGCTCTTTGCCATTGCGGCAAGGAACTTGTACCACAACTCTCTGATGCTCATCGTGGTATCCTCCATTGTTGCACTTATATTCTCAACCCATTATACCACTGAATTCAACATCGCCCGACGCAGCGTTATGCCCAAGAAATTGGGAATGATGAACCAGGAATCAGGATGATTACGGACCGCGCACATGCACTGCGCAAACCGGGAACGGCCCTCTTTGTGGGGCGCCGTGAGGTGCGCATCTTTTCCGCGCCGTCAGAGACCCTCGTTGCCGCAAGCATCGATGAAGTGCGTCCCTGCCTGGAAAAAGTGGAAAGGGCGCTGTCGGCGGGCGGCTGGGCGGCGGGGTATGTTGCCTATGAGGCGGCGGCCGCCTTTGACCCGGCGCTCGCGGTCCATGCGCCGCTGGATTCGTTTCCTTTGGCCGTGTTTGGACTGTATGCCGACGCAATGATCCTCCCCGTGGAAGATTTGCCTTCGCCCGGCGAAGGGGCCTGGCAGACTGGTGAATGGATGCCCGGCGTGACACGTGACGAGTACTATGCGGCCGTAGGCAGGATACGGTCGCTGATTGCCGCCGGCGACACCTATCAGATCAATTACACCTTTCCCATGACCGCCGAATTCAAAGGGGATGCGCTGGAATGGTTTCTGTCCCTGTGCGCACGGCAGGAGACCGAACACCGCGCGTGGCTCCATTTTGGGGACCACAGGATACTGTCGCTGTCGCCCGAGTTGTTCTTCCGTCTGGAGGGGGACCTTTTGGAAACCCGGCCAATGAAAGGCACCATGGCGCGGGGGCGCTGGAGTGGGGAGGACGAGAAGGCCCGGCAGACGCTGCTCGACAGTGCGAAGGAGCGGGCGGAAAACCTCATGATCGTCGACCTGCTGCGCAATGACATGGGACGAATCAGCGACACGGGCAGTGTGACAGTGCCGCGGCTTTTTGAGGCGGAACGCTATGGGACGGTGTGGCAGATGACCTCGACGGTGCAGTCGCGCACGACCGCCGGACTGGCCGACATCTTTACCGCACTCTTTCCCTCGGGATCAGTCACAGGCGCGCCCAAGATCCGGTCCATGCAGATTATCCGCGACACCGAACGGTCGCCGCGCGGCGTCTACTGTGGCACCATAGGCTGGTGCGGACCGGACCGCCGCACGGAGTTCAACGTGGCCATCCGCACCCTGCTGCTGCATGAGCCCACCGGCCATGCCCGATACGCGGTCGGCGGTGGCATCACCTGGGATTCCACCGCAAAGGGCGAATACGATGAGTGCTGTCTCAAGGCGGCGTTCCTAAACCGGGAAGCCCCCTCCTTTGACCTTCTGGAGACCATACTCTGGGATGGAGTTCACTTCTTTCTCCTTCAGGAGCACCTGGACCGGCTCGAAGGCTCTGCCGAATACTTCGGGCATGTTCTCAACTTCCCGGTTGTCCGTAATGCGTTGGACGCCTCGGTGAAGAAATGGGAAGGACAGGCGGCAAAGGTGCGCCTGTTGCTGGCCAAGAACGGGCGGATAGCCGTTACGGGCGAACCCGCCCCCACACCTCAGCCCTTCACCCTGCGATGGGCCGATGCCCCCGTCGACGATTCAGACCCGTTGCTGTTTCACAAGACGACCCACCGCCGCGTGTATGAAGAAGCCTTCAAGAACCGGGACAGCGCGGACGACGTGCTGCTCTGGAATGCGCGCGGCGAAGTGACGGAGAGTTGTTTGGCCAATGTCATGGTAAAGCTGAACGGCATCTGGCACACCCCGCCATTGTCATCGGGCTTGCTGCCCGGCACCATGCGCAGGCACCTGCTGGAAACGGGCCAAGCCCGCGAAGCGGTCATTTCACGGGAGGCCCTGCGCAATGCGTCCGAGGTTGCCCTCGTCAATTCTGTTCGGGGCTGGATTCCGGTGGTGCGCGTTCTGGAATAGCGGGCTTGTCCGAACGCTTAAGCAAATGACGGGGCGAAACGCACCAGCAGGTAGAGCAGCACCAGCGTAATCACAATGCTCCACGCCATGAGTTCGCCGAAGAAGGCCAGCAGCCGGAGCCTGCCCTCGCGGAAGGAGCGGACCGCGTCCAGCAGTACCAGCAGCGCAAACACCGCCGTGGCCGCCTCGATGGCGCCGTCGATCATCCCATCACGGTTCCAGGCCTGACCCTGCCGCGTGTGAAAGTCCAGCAGGCGGAGAAACGCATTCACGGAGATGAACAGGAAGATGCCGCTTCCCG
>CAIXUF010000289.1 GCA_903922535.1 Candidatus Hydrogenedentota bacterium | reverse complement strand
CCTCGACCTCGCCGACTACCAAATCGGCGACAAGCCCGTGAAGACGGAAACGGAAGTCCTCAAGGTTGACCAGGCCGTCCGGCGCGCCTTCGACCTTCCCCAGCGCGGCGGCGAGATGGTGCAGCCGTGGTTCAGCAAGAAATTCGCGGCCAAGCCCAAGGCCAAGGGCAAACTGCGCATGGTCTTCTCCTTCAACGCAGACACCCTGCCGGGCGACAAGGTGCAACTGGCGCTGGAAGAACCGCAAAACTATCGCATTGCCCTCAACGGGCACCCCGTCACCACCGCGCCCGCCGGATGGTGGGTGGACCCGGCCATACAGACCATCGCCCTCCCGGCGAAGTCTTTCACGCTGGGCGCCAACAAGCTCGAACTGACCGCGGATTTCCGCGCGGACATGAATCTTGAGGCGCTGTATCTGCTGGGCCGGTTCGGCGTCAAGCTGGACGGCACGAAAAAGACCCTGACCACCCTGCCCGCACAGCTCGCCGTCGGCGACCTGGCCGCGCAGGGTCTCCCCTTCTACAGCGGCACCGTGACCTATCGGGTCCCCATAACAGGGAAACCGGTTGACGAACAGCGCGCGTTCCTCGTCACGCCGAAGTTTGAAGGGGCCTGTGTCCTGGCTGCGCCCGGCAAGTGCATTCCCTGGCCGCCGTACGAGGCCGATGTCACTGCGGAGGCAAAGCAGGGCGGTGAGTTGGCGGTGCAGGTCGTGCTGACCCGCCGCAACACCTTCGGCCCGCTGCACCAGGTCCCGCTGCGCTCAAGCGGTTATGGCCCAGGCAACTGGATCACGGAAGGCAAGGGCTGGTCGCAGGACTACCAGTTGTATCCGGCCGGACTGCTGGAAGCGCCGGTGATTTCGTTGCGGGCGGAGAAGAAGTAGACGCCAATCCAAACAAGGTCCAAACGCCAGCCAAAGTCCCGAGGAGACAAATGTGAGTAGTCCTGTCTTTCGGTCCCGAAGTGACCAATATGACTAGCCGGAGGTGACCGAAGGGAACCTCCGGTTCAGGTTGAAAAAAGCGCGCCAACCTCGTAGCGGGTTGAATGTGAATCGATCCTGCGCGGGTGCCCATGGCTTTTCACATTCAACCCACTACGGGGTTGTGATGCTCTCGCCGCATACCGGAGGTTCCCTTCGGTCACCTCCGGCTATCCACATTCTTCCCCTTCGGGGAATCGGGCATCGCGGCGCGACCCTCCGACATCCATTTCCAAAGGGCGTCGTTCCACAGACCGACGCGGCGTTTTTCCATGTCCGTTTGCGCGAGTGCCCTGGCCTGTTCCATCAACTTGCCCAACTGTTCCATGCGCTCCGCCGTGCCGAGGCTGCTCCATGCCACATTCTTCCAATCGATGCCGTTCTTCCTGTAGTAGGGTTTCGGATAGTTCTTGGGGTTCGTGGCTATCTGTTCCAGTTGCAGGTAGAACTTCTTCATGGGCTCCGCAGCGGCGCCGAAATAGAGGCGGAAGAACTCGTCCAGCATTGCATCGACATTCTGTTTCGGATCGTCGTAGATTTTGGCCAGCACATAGGCTTCCAGCATGTCCTGTTCGCCGCAGATGAATATGCCGCGTATGCCGTCGTTGATGAACATGCGGGCCGTCTTGGCCGATTCGTGGACCATGACATTGGGGAAGCATTTGAACTTGTCGATAATGGCCGGTTCCATGGGGTGGTGGTAGTAGTTCCACATGAACATGGGGGCCTTGGTACGGCGCAGCCAGTCGTGGTACAGCTTCATGTCGTTGTCGCGCATTTCCTTGTGGATGGCGTACATGCAGGTGTGCAGACAGGGCGCAATGGACACGTTGGGCTCCAGTTCAAAGCCCTGCGGCGGACAGGCGTAGTTCCAGTAGGCCAGCGTGGCGATGTACTTGTCCGGATGGGTCTTGCGCACCTCCCTCGCCACGGCGTTCACAAAGGAGAAGAAGTAGTTGCTGATGGTGCCGCTGCTGAACTGGCCCGTTCCCATTCTTCTGCCGGAGGCGATGAGCGCTTTGCACTGAGGACAGGTACAGAAGTTGGCGTTGTCGTCGGGAACGATCGCAAAGTAATCCCCCGCCGCTTTCCAGCCTTCAGGCGGATTCACCTTGCCGTCGAAGTAGTCGCGGGCCATTTGCGCCACCTCTTCGACCAGCTTGGGATTCGTGTAGCACAATTGCGAGCCGTGACCCTTGCCCTGCGCCTGGTACGCGGGATCGTTGAACTTGGTCTGGATGGTCTTGGGGTGGAAGGTGTGGTTGGCGGCCCATTTCTCGCCGCCAAGACGCAGGCGCCGCCAGAACAGGCAGACCTCGGACCGCGTGACGGGACCCCACTGGCCCTGCATGAAGGGCCAGTTGCCCGCCCACAGCGCGTCGCGGTCTTTCAGCGCGGGTACGCGGCGAATGTCCCTGCCGTTCACCGCAAGTGTCTTTTGTGACGGCAGGACAATACTGGTCTGTGAGGCGCCATACCACCGGGCACCGCAGAACTTCTCGATGAAATGGTAGGTCGCGTAACAGGTTCCCTGGTCGTCGTACACTCCCGGCAGTTCCATCTCCCCCGTGCTCCGTTCGGGGAGGCCGACCGTCTTCCAATAGTCTATCTTCTGGCGCGTGTCGGCCAGGGTGTCGCCGCAATTCATGGGCCGGCCCAATTCCCGGCGGTTGGCCGGGGTGTCCACCCAGTCGCGCCCGATGAGAATCATCGTTTCAGGCCGAAACGCGATGAGGTATTCCTGGGATGCGAAGTCGGCGCCTTTGAAGCCCAATGCCCGCGTCGCCGCGCTCTCTCCCACGAGCACACGCGGCCCTGTCACCGTCTCGGTGTCGGCTTTAATGGGAAGCTCGGCTCCGCTGATTTTCAAAACATGGCATTGCAGCTCCAGCGCCGCCAGACGCGCGGCGGGTGTCGGCTGTCCTGCCAGGACAATGGTGCAGGCGGGCCTGCCGTCCTGCGCAAGTGTGAAGGCGGCACGCCCGCCTTCTTTGCGCAACCCCGCACAACCGCAGCAAAACACCGCGCAGCACAGCAGACCCGTCACCCATAAAGAACGCCGCATCGCCCATACCTCCAATGCCGTCACTTTTTCGGTGAATGCGCCGCGGGCCTTCCGCCAAAGCGCAGATTGAGCAGCTCCACGCCAAGCGAAAACGCCATGGCGAAGTAGATGTATCCCCTTTCGATGTGTTTGCCGGCGCCCTCCGCAATCAAGACCATGCCCACGAGCAGGAGAAAGGCCAGGGCAAGCATGCGGATGGTGGGATAGCGGTTCACAAAATTGCACACCGCGTTCGCGAACAGCATCATCACCAAGACCGCGCAGATGATGGCCGCAACCATCACGGTGACCTGCTGGGCCATGCCCACCGCCGTAATCACCGAATCGAGGGAAAACACGATGTCGAGAAGAACAATCTGGCCTATTGTTATCACAAAGGACCGCGAGCGTTTTACGGCATAGACCGGCACCTCGGGATCTTCAGCCCTGCGCACGGACAAACTGTGCTCGTGTATTTCCTTCACGGCTTTCCACATCAGGAAGAGCCCGCCGCCAAACAGGACCAGATCGCGCCCTGTCACGGCGTGGTCCATGACGGTGAACAAGGGCTGCTGAAGGCGCATGATCAGGCTTATGGAAAGCAGCAGCGCGATGCGCATGATCATGGCCAGCCCCAGGCCGATCCTCCGGGCCTTCCCCTGTTTTGCCTTCGGCAGGCGCCCGCTAATAATGGCCAGAATGACAATGTTGTCGATGCCCAGGACGATTTCAAGCCCGGTCAGCGTGAGAAGAGCGATTACATTTTCCATGGTCAACAAGTCATGCATTACGGTCGGTTTCCATGCGGGATTGGCTTGAGAATGCGCGCCGCCGCACACGGCGTTCGCCTGCGTCTGCAAAAGGATAACAGTTTCATCGGCCAAATCTAAACCGCTCCCCCGGGCGCGATTGAGAAATACGCCGCATTTTGCAGCATGGGCTTCCGCGCCCTATAATTCCCTTTCTGCCGTTGCAACCGCGAAACGCCGCGCCGGAAACAAGACGCATGTCCGATTACCTGTCCCGCAGACAAGCACTAACACTTTCCGCCGCTTCGCTGGCGGCATTGGGTGCCGTCCAGCGCCCTGTGCAGGCCGAAGAGGGGGCTCTTGCCACCGCCCGAAATGCCTCCCCCGCGACAGGGCGCATCGGGACCGAGCACCTGCACCACACCATCACCGAACTGCTTGAATCGTCCGGCCTGCCCGGCCTGTCGATTGCCATCATCGATGACGGTCGACTTGCCGGTTTCCAGGGATTTGGATACGCCAACAGGAAAACCAAACAGCCGGTAACCGACACGACCATTTTCCAGGCGGCGTCGCTTACCAAGCCCACCTTCGCCTATGTCGTTCTGCGGCTGTGCGAAGAGGGCAAACTGCAACTGGACGCCCCCCTGACGCAGACCTACCTCCCCGAACTGGTCCCGTCGGTGAGCCCGGGAGCGGAACGCATCACGGCGCGCACCGTGCTGGCGCACATGAGCGGCCTGCCCATCACCCACTTCCCCAAATGGCCGGAGAAGATGGACTTTGCGCCGGGTCAGCGCTTTGGCTATTCCGGCGCGGCCTATATCTACCTGCAGCGGGTGGTCGAGCGCATCGTGGGAGTGCCGCTTCTGCAGGTGATGGACGACTATGTGCTCCGCCCGCTCGGACTGACGGAAAGCGCCTACGTCTGGCGGCCGGAGTATGAAACGGAAGCGGCCGTCGCCCATGATTTCGACAACACACCGGTCCGCGAAGTGGAACGCAGCCGTCCCGATCAGGCCAACGCCTCGGGCTCCCTCCACAGCACCCCGAAAGACTATGCCCGCTTTCTCGTGGAACTGTTCTTCCGAAAGAACGGGGCGCTGCCGCTGGATTACACGCTCAAGCGGATGATGCTGAGTCCCCAGGTGCGCCTGACAGACGATTTGGCGTGGGGATTGGGCTGGGGGCTCCACCTCTCCGATGACGGTGACCGGTTCTGGCATTGGGGGGACAGCCGCGGCTTTATGAGCTATGCGGCAGGGTCGCTGGCACAACGCAGGGGTGTGGTCATCTTCACCAACGGCCGGAACGGCCTGCGCGTGGCCGAACAGGTTGCGGTCAAGGTGATGGGGTCTGCGGAGACAGAAACGTTTTCGTGGATATACGACGGTTTTTATGCGCAAAACGATGTTCCCGTTCCGCCACTACCCACGGACGGCGGTCTGCCGCCCCAAACACCCGCCGTGAAGGGGCACCCGACGGCCAAGAAAGTCCCGAGACGCTAAGAAGAACAGGGGCAGGCACGTCTTCGCCAAGCTCCGCCTGCGTCAGTCTCTTTTCTTCGAAAGGATGGGAAAACTGGCAACGGCAGCAGCAAATCCCCTATAGTCTGCGTCCTGCCGGTCCGTTCGCGTTTCATGCTGCCAGGGTGCAGGCAAGATCCATCATTAAGGAACCCTTCCGGCACAAACCGGCATTTACACTTTGAATCTAACTGGGGAAGCACCCAGAGGAAGCAATAATGACCTGTACTTCACCGCCCACGGCGGAGCGCCCTATTATATGACCCACGAAGCGTCCCAAAACGTCCGGCAGCGCGGCCTGGCCGTGCTGCTGGTGTCCATGTCCGGAATCGCGTTTGAGGTCATGCTCACGCGCTATTTCGCCATTGCCAGCTTCTCCGAATTCGGCTACTGGGTCATTTCGATGGCCATGGTGGGCTACGCCCTGAGCGGCGTGATGCTCTCCATCTTCAGCGCATCCCTTGTGAAAATGCACCGCACGCTCCTTTTCGCGCTCCCCGTGCTGCTTATGCTCGTGGCCATCGCGGGATTCCATCTCACGACAATCAACCCGTTCAATCCGCTGGCGCTTGAGAATCCGGTGCTTTGGAAGACGCAGCTTGTCAATATCGGGCTGTATTATCTGGCATTATTCCCATTCTTCTTCCTGGTGGGATCCTTCCTCGGGCTGAATTTCATGGCCTTCCGCGAACAGGTCATGGGGCTGTACGGGGCGGACCTCATCGGCGCGGGCATCGGCGCCATCCTGATACTGCTGCTCATGTTTGTGGTGCATCCGTTCTACCTTGTTTGCGCCATCCCGCCGGTGCTGTTTCTCGCCGCCCTGGTAAACCTCCCCTACGCCATCGCCAAACACCGCAGGACGGCGACGGCTATCGCACTGGTCGCGCTGGTTCTGTGCGAGACGTGGGTGATCAAGGAGAACCGCGCGCGATTCTATGAATACAAAGCCGTCTACACCGTCCTGAACGTCGAGGGCAACCGCATCGTCCGCGAGAACCGGTCCCCGAAGGGGTACAGCCTGGTTCTGGACAATTTCACGGAGCGGCGCGACCTGCCCGTCACCAACAATCTTGGCCTGCTTAACATCGAGGGTCCGCCCGAATCGCTGGGACTTTATCGTGACGGCAACCGAATCACTTCGCTGCCCAAACCGGGCGTGCAGCCCGACCTCAGTTATGTCAATGGAGCCTTGTGCACGCTCCCCTATGTCCTTCGCGAGAAGCCACGGGTGCTTCTTGTCGGTTCGGGGGGCGGTTTTCGCATTCCCGAGGTGGGCACGGCACAGTGCTCCAAGGTTGTGGTGCTGGAGTCCGACGAGGTGGTGTACGACAGTTTGCTTGCGGCACCGGGCCCCAGGCCCGAGGTGCTGTATGAAGGCCCGCAGTCCTACCTCTCACGCAACCCCGAACCGTTCGACGTTGTGGATATCGCCGTGGAGCATCTCGACGGGGGCAAGGCCAACATCTACGCCTTTACCCGCGAATGCATCCAGCGGTATTGCCGCGCGCTGACCCCGAACGGGCTGGTGTCCATTCCGATCACCATTCGCCAGTTCCCCGGCTACGCGGTGAAAGCGGTCAACACCGTCTTGGAGGCGCTGCGGCGCGAGGGCGTGGCCAACCCGCAGGATCACATCATCGTTTACCGTTCCGAATGGATCGCCCGGGTGCTTGTGTGCAAGTCCGCATTCACCCCGGAGGACATTGCCAGGGTGCGCGCGTTTTGCAGCGACCGTTCCTTTGACACGCCCTGGTTTCCCGGCATCAATCCGGAGGAGGTCGAGGTGTGGAACGAATCGCCGCCGTTCACACTCGAGGATGAACAGGCCGACGCCGTGCCGGGGGCATCCAAAGACTCGCTAATGACCGATCTCGTCGCGCTGCTGTCCAGCAATCAGGAAGGCACCGACGCCGGTGCCACCTTCGACCTGAGCGCCTTTTCCAACGAGCGGCCGTTCCTGTATTCGATTGTCCAGTTGGGCAACCTGAAGAAGGTGCTCCGCAAACTCGACCAGATCCCCCAGACGGAAATCGGCCTGCTCGTGAACTACTGTGTTCTTGCGCAGGCCGCCCTGTTCGGGCTGATTGTCTGTTTGCTGCCGCTGGCCCGGGTGGGCCGGGTGAAGGCGGGTTTGGGCACCGTGCTCCGCGGCATTGTTTATTTCGCCGGTTTGGGGCTGGGCTTTCTTTTCATTGAAATGACGCTCATCGAGCGTTTCACGCTCGTGCTCAACGACGCCGTGAGTTCCTTTGCCATCGTGCTGTCGGGCATGCTGATCTTCTCCGGGCTGGGCAGCCTTTTCGCCTCCCGCCGTTTTGAGCGTGCACCCCGCGCCGGGGTGTTTGCCACGCTGGTGGTGGTCGCGGCAACGGTTGCCGCCTACGGGCTCTTTCTTGATCGCGCCACGCTGTGGATTGGCGGCTGGCCCTTTGTGGGACAGTGTGCGGCGATTCTCGTGTTTGTTGCGCCCGTGTCGTTCGCCATGGGCATTCCCTTCTCCATGGGACTGCGCAG
The DNA here is from genome assembly GCA_903922535.1 of Candidatus Hydrogenedentota bacterium. The sequence goes on along the minus strand of CAIXUF010000289.1, from coordinate 3,295 downwards.
TCTCGACGGCGACATGGCCGCGTTTCTTCCCATGGCATGGGGCATCAACGGCGCGTTTTCCGTGATTGCGCCGCCGCTGGCCACCGTGCTGGCTTTTCGCTACGGCTATCAAGTTGTTATGATGTCAGCGTTGGCGGTGTACCTGCTGACATGGGCGACGTTCCCCAGAAGAGCGTCTTAATCCGACGGGAGAGTCTGAGACAATGAAGTCAGTCACTTGTGCAGTTCTGGTGTTCCTGGCCATAACGGGTTTTGGCTATGCCCAGGCACCCGCTCCAAAACCGGCCGCCACACCGCCCACGGCCGCTCCTGCCCCGGCCCCGGCTCCTGCCGCCGCTGCGGCGCCTGCACCGGCGGCAACGGCAGCGGCGCCCGCCCCGCAGGCTCCCGCATGGACCTATGCCCGCTACATCGAGCTTGCCAAAGCCACTGGTCGGAAAATGGAAATCTCGGAGGATGCGTTCAAGAAAGTACAGGAACGCAGGGACAAGGTGATCAAGCGCATTGAGGACTATCTTGCCGGCAAGTTCAAGGCGGCCCAGCCGGAAGTGATGCAGGCCTTCAAGGCGGTCCCGCGCGAGTATTTCCACTACAACTACGAGGGCAAGTTCAACACCGTCGGGAACGCCTATGACGCCGAGGCCAAGCCTTGGGGCCTGGGCTACGGCTCCGTGATGAGCGATTATCTCGGGCAGGCCTACATGACGCAGTTGGCCCAGCCCAAGGCCACGGACGTGGTTCTGGAGATCGGCACCGGCAGCGGCTTTCAGATCTCCCTGCTTTCGCGTATCGTGAAAGAGGCGTACAGCATCGAGATCATTGAGCCCATCGGCAAGGGTGTCGGGGAGCTGTTCAAGCCCATCGGTTACACGAACGTGCACAGCAAGGTCGGCGACGGCTATTTCGGCTGGCCCGAGGTCAAGGATGGCTTTGACATCATCATGGTGACCTGCGCGGCGCGCTACGTGCCGCCCGCACTCCTGGAGCAACTGAAGCCCAACGGAAAGCTGATCATTCCCGTGGGTTCGCCCATCCGCGGCACGCAGACGCTGTTTGTCTATACGAAGGATGCCGACGGCAAGGTGCATTCCCGCCGCGACATGGGTGTGCATTTCATTCCCATGAAGGGTGCCGTTGAAAAGAATCCGAAGCCGGCGAACTGAGATCGTCATTGTGTTCGGGGTTGCGGCAGAATGCCGCGCCCACAGCACAAGAGGCTGCCAGCCTCTTACCTCCTCGGCCTCTTGCACGCGGCCGCGCGCAAGGAACACGGCAAGATGTCGCGCCTACTTTGGATGCGAAGCGGAGAAGCCGTTGTGACAACAGAGACGACCTGGACAGAGCGGACGCCCATGTGGGAACCAGCACGTGTCACTGAGGAGATCTCCACCGGGCCGATCCACAACGTGCTTGGCGATGCCGCGCGGCGTGACCTGGAGGGGATTGCTGATCTTTCGAGCAGGGTGGCTGGGGCGCTGCAGGACCCGAAACCGCTCGACATCTGCATGCCAGTCCTGGACGCCGTGCTGGCGGCCCAGTACTACGAGGTCTTTCAGACGCTGTGTCTGCCGCACGGAATGACGGTCTATGAGCCCTGTGTGGGGGCGTCCTGTCCGGTCATTCTCGCCGCCGAGGCCCACAGCGGGGGGCGGGCTTCCTATCTTTCCATCAACCTCAACCGCCGTCTGCGCGAGCAGCTCCGGGCAAAGATTGCCCGCGTTGCCATGCCGGTGTGCATCGTCGAAGACAACGCGCAGGAGGCACTACGCCATCTTCCCGCGGGTAGCATTGACGTTGCCTGTTTCCACCACGCGGTGAACGACATCCTCCAGACGGCGGTGTCGGAGCCGCGCGGCATGGACACGACGGCTGTCGACTGGTTCCCCAGCGAACGGCAGATGATTGAATGGCTGGCGGAGGATGCCGCCGCGGGACGCCTTGATCAGCGGGGCAAACCTGAACTGATGAAGATTGTGGCGGACGCGGTGCGCCTGCTGCGGCCCGGCGGTTGCCTGATCTTTGATCATTTCAACTGGTGCCGGTTCATCGGCGTGGATTGGTTTCCCTGGGACCTATTTTACAATCTCATTCCCATGACGCGCCAATGGATCGCCGAGAGCGAATTGTCAGTTGCCGAGATCCCCATGGCAGGGGTCAATCCGCAGTGGTGGATGATCCTTCGGAAGACCGGTGACTAACCTGTGGGTTGGGGCATCCGCATAAGATGCCATCCCGGCTCAAGTCCGAAGATGATGCTTTCCATTTTGCGCGGCAGCATTTCACGCCCCCCACAGATCGTCACGGGATCGAAAAGGGTTTCAGTGCCGGGTGTGCTTTTTCGGCGTGGTAGATCGCCGTGAGTTCCTTGAAAGCGTCGCGAAGCGCGCTTCCCTCTTTCTTGTCCCCGTTGGCGGCAAGCTGGCTGTCGATCAGCCCACGCAGGTAGACAAGACGCCAGCGCCATGCGGTTCTTGCCCGGGTCGGCAACCGGGCGTCCACCTTCTGAATGCGCTGGAACGCCTCCTCCGACTTGGGTCCCCGCTGTACCCAGGACTGATCCAACAGGCGCACGATAGCCAGCACCTCGTCCACACATTCCGGTGAGAATTCGTACGCCGCATACTCCAGCAGCGTGTCTTCCGCCGCAACACGGCCGTTCCAGTAGAACTGATAGCAGATTACCTTGTTCATGTCCTCATAAATGCCCTCTGAATAGGGCATGCCGCCGGACAGCTTTCCGCCGGTCTGTTTCCAGAGCGATTCATAGCGGGAGGGAAGGGGGTTGGCGCCATAGGCGCCCCAGGGATCGCGGGCCCACATGCTGATCTCCGGGAAATTGTAAAGCGGCAATCCGGCGGGCACACCATGGTCCAGTGGATAACGCGGAAAATCCATGTGGTCGTCGCACATGACGGCGTTGAGCCACACATGGTCTTTCTCCAGGCGCGATGCAAGGCCCTCCCACTCCCCCGTCGGCGGCATATCATACAGCCAAGTGGACAGAATGACCTTCAGGTCTGGGGAGACTTTCCTGCCCAACGCAGCAACACTTTCCGACAGGGTGGGAAAAGCGTTCGCGCCCCAGGGCGCGCAGGCGCCGCATCCGCAGCCGCCCTCATCGTAGGGCCAGCAAATGAAGTAGTCGAGGTCCAAATCCTTGTATTCCGCGAAGAGCCGCGCGTAAACGTCCAGCAGATACGCTCTTCCTTCCGGCTTGGAGGGGCAGCAGTTGATGCCGGTGCTTCCGCGGCGTTTCAAAGCGTCCCGGTTCGGCTCTGCCCGCACCGCCTCGGGG
>CAIXUF010000288.1 GCA_903922535.1 Candidatus Hydrogenedentota bacterium | reverse complement strand
TGTCGAAACGGCGGCCGCCGCGGCCGTGTCGCGCATCGAGCGGCACTACGGCGAGGACACGGCCACCATCATTGCCGAGCGTCGTTACGGCGTGGCGGCGGGCGCGGTGCGCCAGTGCATGTCGCGCGCGGTCGAATCGCGCATGGACCTCACCGACCGCATCGACAACGTGGTGTGCGGCCGCGTGATGGGGCCGGCGATTCTGGTGGGCGTGGTCACGGCCCTGTTCTTCTGGGTCTTCAAGCTGTCCGATGAATGGGCGTGGCTGCCGTGGTTCGGCGGCTGGGTCAGCCCCACAGGGCTGATCAACTGGGCCTTTGCGCGGCTGTCGGACCTGCTCGCACCGGCGCAGCACAGCATGCCCATGCTGCATTCGCTCTTCGACGCCGCGCTGGTGCGCGGCGTGGGCGGCGTGCTCGGCTTCGTGCCGCTCATCTTCTTCATGTTCCTCTTCATCGCGGCGCTGGAGGACAGCGGCTACATCGCGCGGGTCGCCTTCATCCTCGACCGGCTGCTGCGCATGTTCGGCATGCAGGGCAACTCGATTCTGGCGCTCATCGTGTCCGGCGGGCTCGGCGCGGGCGGCTGCGCCGTGCCGGGCATCATGGCCACGCGCACACTGCGCGAGGAAAAGGACCGGCTCGTGACCATGCTCGTGGCGCCCTTCATGAACTGCGGCGCCAAGATGCCCGTCTACGCCGTGCTCATCGCCGCATTCTTCCCCGCGAGCCGCACGCAAATGATGCTGCTGTTGTGGGCCATTTCCTGGCTGGTGGCGCTGGCCGCGGCCTGGGCACTGCGCCGCTTCGTCGTGCGCGGCGAGCAGACCCCCTTTGTGATGGAACTGCCGCCCTACCATGTGCCCGTGCTGCGCGGAGTGCTGCTGCACACCTGGGAGCGCACCTGGCTCTACATCAAAAAGGCGGGCACCATCATCCTTGCGGTGAACATCGTCCTGTGGGCGTTCATGTATTTCCCCCGTCCGCCCGAGCGGCCCGATGGAAAAGCGCCGACGGCCTCCGAGGCCCTGTCGCACAGCATGGCCGGATGTTTCGGCAAGGCCATGGAGCCCGTCACCCAATGGGCGGGATTCGACTGGCGCACCAACATCGCGCTCCTCGGCGGCTTCGCCGCCAAGGAGGTCGTGATCGGCGCGCTCGGCACGGTGTACGCCATGGACCCGGAGCGCGCCAATGCCGACGAGTCGCTCGCCAAACGGCTTGCCGCCGAGCCCGACTGGTCGCCCCGCCGCGCCTTCGCCATGATGCTCTTCGTCATGCTCTACGCCCCCTGCATGACCACCATCGCCGTCATCGCCCGCGAAAGCGGCTCCTGGAAATGGGCCGCCTTCGCCACGCTGTATTCCACTGCCATCGCGTTCGTCATCGCCCTGGCCGTTTACCAGGCGGGAAGACTGGTCGGATAACCCTCCCCCGCGGCATCTTGCCGCCAATCGTAGAAGCGGCATCCCTGCCGCTTTCCTCCTGCGCCTTGGAGTGCGCGTGTGCCGACAATAAAGCGGCAGGATGCCGCTTCTGCGTTTCCCCTCGTTGCGAAGTTTCACTTCGCAATGTCCCTGTCTTCGAAGCTGCGCTTCGTCCGGGACCGTGGTCATGTCTTCCCTGTTCTTCGCCGGGGCCCGGCCCCGGCGCGCAGTGCCGGACAGAAACTTGATGCCACGGCAAGACGGGGGCTACCATGACAGCGAGGGCGGATGTTCCATGCGGCGCGGTGTTTGTTCGCAGACGGCATGGGCGGCCCTGCGGCAGTCCGGCAGGAACTCATGCGGAACGGGCCCGCGCAAGAGCGCCATCCGGCACGCGGTCAGGCAACGCAGGCCGGCGGACACAAAACCGAAGGGATTCGAGACAATGCGCAGTGTGCGAGAGGAACACCCACTTCCATGTCAACGGATCTGACCTTCATTACCAACGAAGCGGGCAGGACGCTGGGGGATCGCTTTGCCGTTCTGCTCAGTGAAGACACCCGCTTCTTCGACTGCCTTGTGGGCTACTTCTTCGTCAGCGGTTTTCACAGGCTCCGATCCTCACTGGCAAACACCGAGAAGATCCGCATTCTGATTGGCATCAAGACCGACCGCACCACCTGCGACCTGCTGCAGACGGCCAAAGGGCAGCAGGAATTCATCCTCGATTCGCACGCCCATGTCCGGGAGCGGGTGCCGGTGGAACTCCTGCGGGAGTTCCATGCGTCCGGCGACAGTGCCGAGATTGAGGACGGCGTCCGCGCCTTTGTCGAGTGGATCAAGTCCGGCAAGCTGGAGCTTCGCGCCTATCCTTCCGGGAATGTTCACGCGAAGCTGTACATCATGACCTTTCATGACGGTGACCGCGACAGGGGCCGCGTCATCACCGGTTCGAGCAACTTTACCGAGGCGGGCCTGACCGACAACCTCGAATTCAATGTCGAGTTGAAGAACCGGGCCGACTACGAATTCGCCCTGGAAAAGTTCAACGAACTGTGGGCCGTGTCCGTGGACGTGACCAGGGATTACGTCACCACCATCGAGATCAAATCGCCCTACGCGCAGTTCACGCCTTATGAACTGTACTTGAAGTTCCTGTACGAGTACTTCCGGGGCGAACTGAACCTGCCGGACGAACTGGACGACGTCCATATGCCGGACGGCTTCAAGAGGCTCAAATACCAGGAAGAGGCCGTGCTCAACGCGCGCAAGGTGCTCGACGAATACGGCGGCGCATTCCTGTCCGACGTGGTCGGCCTGGGCAAAACCTACATGTCCGCGCTGCTGGCCCAACACCTTAAGGAGCTGACGCAAAATAACATTGTCATATATGCCATGATGGTGTATACTTGCATGCATGGATGCAGACGACCAGATCGCCCTTCGTTTTGCCCAGTTGGCGCCCACCTTCAATGAGCGATCATTGCGGCTTTTTGCGG